>JBILXJ010000023.1:0-11510 GCA_044378655.1 Candidatus Planktophila sp.
ACTCAAGATTCACATCTAGATAAGGCAAAATCAAGGAATCCTTGATGAACTGCCAGATGATGCGAGTCATTTCATCGCCATCTAGTTCGACAACGGTTCCGGTTACTTTAATTTTTGACATTTAAAGCGGCTCCTTAGAGAGTTTGAACATCGGCTTGTTTTGCACGGACAGCTTCAGCTGCAACCTTTAGGGCTGCAATTTCAGATTCAGTTAAATCACTTTCAACAACTTTCTTAATACCAGTGCGACCAATCTCGGCTTCAACACCTAGATAGACACCAGAAATTCCGTATTCGCCATCAACCCAGGCACACACTGGCATTACCGCGCCTGAATCTTCGATAACAGCCTTAGCCATACGAGCAGCTGCAGCAGATGGCGCGTAGTAAGCAGAGCCAGTCTTGAGAAGTGCAACAACTTCGGCGCCACCGTTACGTGTGCGATCTACTAGAGCATCGATATCAGCTTGAGAAAGTAGATCAGTAAGTGGCTTGCCATCTACAGTGCAACGACTTGGGACTGGAACCATGGTGTCACCATGTGAACCGAGAGTTAGCGTCTTAACTGAAGAAACTTTAACGCCGAGCTTTTCAGCAACGTTGTCAGTAAAGCGAGCGGTATCTAACATGCCAGCTTGACCGATGACGCGATGCTTGGGAAAACCAGTTGCTAGCTGAGCAAGTGCGGTCATTTCATCTAGTGGATTTGAAACCACAATGATTACCGCGTTTGGTGAATGCTTAGCAATATTTTCAGCAACGCCACGAACGATGCCGGCATTTACATCAATTAGATCCATGCGGCTCATACCTGGCTTGCGAGGCAGACCAGCAGTAATAACTACGACATCTGAATTTGCAGTCGCTTCGTAGCCAGTACCATCTGCTGTTGTGGTTGCGCCAATAATTTTTGTTTCGAAACCTTCGATTGAACGTGATTGGTTCATATCAAGTGCCAAACCTTCTGGCTTACCTTCGAGAATATCGGTGAGAACTACTGTGTCGAAGATGTTGTATTCAGCTAAGCGCATTGCGGTGGTTGAACCATAGAATCCGGCGCCTACTACTGTGACTTTGCTACCCATTTGCAGTTCTCCTGAATGTAAGAAATATCTTGAGGTCGAGGTAAATCCTATCGCCCGCGTGGAAGTGCTAAAGCCAGCACAAAGAGGCTGATCGAAATAGCTAGCGGTAGATAGAGTTCAATTTTGCGTTGGCCACGCTGTGAAATGGCAAAAAGGCCAGTGCCTACCGCAATTAAAAGTGATCCAGTTCGCACTAATCCGAGTGCTCCCGCTACTACGCCGGCCGCAACTAGTGCGTACGAAATTACTCGCATGCCTCAACCACGTTGGTAAGTAGCATCGCTCGAGTCATTGGCCCAACACCGCCAGGCATTGGGGCAATATTTGCTGCGACTTCAGAAACATTTGGGTGAACATCGCCCATCAAGCCAGCGCCAGTGCGCGAAATTCCGACATCCAAAATTGTGGCACCTGGCTTAATCATTTGCGCAGTTAAGAAATGTGCTTTTCCAATTGCTGCAACCACAATGTCAGCTTGCTTTACATGCTTAGCTAAATCTTTAGTACCAGTATGCGTCAAAGTAACTGTGGCATTTTCATCTTTGCGAGTTAGTAATAATCCAAGTGGGCGACCAACTGTTAAACCACGGCCGATTACACAAACTTCAGCGCCGGCGATTGGAATCTCGTAGTGGCGCAACAGCGCAACGATGCCTCTTGGGGTGCAAGGCAGCGGCGCTGCATATCCACTTACTAGTCGGCCAAGGTTCATTGGGTGTAACCCGTCGGCATCTTTAGCTGGATCAATTGCTTCGAGAATTGCTTGCGTATTAATGCCGTTTGGCATTGGCAACTGCACGATGTAACCGGTGCACTCTTTTGCTGAATTTAAATCTTTGATTGCGGCCATAACATCGGCTTGAGTTGCAGATGCAGGTAGATCAACACGAATTGAGTTGATCCCAACTTCTTGGCAATCGCGATGTTTACCGGCAACGTAAGAATGCGAGCCAGCATCATCGCCAACTAGAACTGTGCCTAGCCCTGGTGTAATGCCGCGGGTTTTTAAAACTTCAGTGCGAGTGCGCAGATCAGCTTTAACAATTGTGGCCAAAGCTTTGCCATCGAGAATCCGCGCTTTATGCATGGGAGAAGTGTCTTGTACTTGTGAAGAACATTGCAACATTGGCCGCTTTTGCTGCTGCGATTACCTCTTCATCGCGCACGCTGCCACCAGGTTGGGCTACTGCAATGACGCCAGCATCAAGCAATATCTGTAAGCCATCGGCAAATGGGAAGAAGGCATCACTTGCCGCAACTGAGCCAACTACTCGATCGCCGGCTCGATCAACGGCTAACTCAGCTGAATCAACCCGATTAACTTGGCCCATTCCAATTCCGACTGCAGCGCTATCTTTGGCAAGCAAAATGGCATTGCTCTTTACTGCGCGAACAGAGCGCCAAGCAAACTCTAAATCTCTTAGGGTTTGCGCACTTACTGGGTCACCAGAAACTTGCACCCAATTCGCAGCGCTATCACCTGGTGCGTCGATCAAATCACTTTCCTGCAACAAGGCACCACCAGATACTGGGCGAAGTTCAACCGGGTTAATCGCAGTTAAATCGCATTGCAAAATTCGGATCGATGGTTTTTTCATTAAAACTTCTAGCGCATCAGCATCAAAGGCAGGTGCGATTAAAACTTCGGTAAAAATCTTGGAAAGTGGTTCGGCCATTGCTAAATCAACTTTACGATTTGCGGCAACTACTCCCCCGAAAGCTGAAACTGGATCACATTCGTGTGCTTTTAGGTAGGCCGCAGAAATGTTCGCTCCTGTTGCAATGCCGCAAGGATTGGCATGCTTAATGATCGCCACAGCTGGGTCACTGTGATCAAGTGCCGCCCGCCAAGCGGCATCAGCATCGGTGTAATTATTAAAGGACATTTCTTTGCCGTGAAGTTGTTTAGCGCCAACTATTCCGTGGCCAGTTGATTTATAGATAACTGCGCTTTGATGCGGGTTCTCGCCATAACGCAAAGTGTTCTCTTGCTTATAAATTGCACCAAACCAATCTGGCAGCTTGGCATCGCTACCTTGTTGGCCTAACCAATTTGCGATCGTTAAATCGTATTCGGCGGTAGTTCTAAATACTTCCAAGGCCAGCTGTTGGCGCTCTTGATTAGTAAAGCCGCCCGCCGCTAAAGCGTCTACCAGTTGGTCATATTGTGAAGTTTGGCTAATGACTGCAACCGAACCATGATTCTTTGCCGCCCCCCGTAACATCGATGGACCACCAATATCAATCTGTTCAATTGCTTCGGCAAATGAAGCGCCAGCTGCAATGGTTGCGGCAAATGGGTAGAGATTAATAATCACTAAATCAAAAGGTGCAATATCTAACGCTGCAATCGCAGCTAAATGATCGGGATTACTTTGATCAGCCAAGATGCCCGAGTGAACTCGTGGATGCAAAGTCTTTACTCGTCCGCCCATAATTTCGGGAAAGCCGGTGTAATCACTTACTTCAGTAACTGCAATTCCGGCAGCAGCTAAATTTGCTGCAGTCGAACCGGTAGAAAGAATCTCAACCCCAGCCTTGCTAAGGGCTGCGCCGATTTCCAGTAAGCGATCTTTATCGTAAACGCTTAGTAAAGCGCGACGGATCGGTTTGCGATTGCTCATTAACAGCGCTGCCTTCTACTTTAACTCGGCCAGAATTTGCGGAATGGTCGCAACGATGAGACCGCGTTCGATAATCTTAATGCGTTCGTGTAAAGATTCCTCGGTATCAGTTGGTGTGATCTCTAGGCGTTCCTGTGCGATGACCTCGCCAGTATCAACACCTTCATCAACCCAATGAATAGTCGTGCCTGTTTGCGTGGCTCCCGCTGCCAGCGCATCGCGCACAGCGTGTGCTCCTGGGAAAAGTGGCAGCAAGGCTGGGTGACTATTTATAACCTTAAAAGTGGTTACAAATTCTTTGGCCAGGATACGCATGAAGCCAGCGCTAACGACTAAGTCTGGTTGATACTTTGATACTAGCTTTAATAACTCTTGATCCCAGCTAGCCCGATCACCGGTTAGTTCAAGTAATTCAACTTTGACCCCGAATTCATTTGCAACTTCAATTACTTTCGCTTGAGGTCGATCACAAATTAAAGCTGCGATTTCGTAATCTTTGTTAGCGGCGAAGATTGCTCGAGCTAAGGTGCCCGATCCGCTAGCCAAAATTACGACTTTCTTCATCTGACTCGATCTAACCGCGGCAGAACTCGCGCCAACCCAATACCAATCGCCATTTCTACACCTATTGCCAGGGTGACTTTCCAGATCGAAACTCCAACGGCGCTAAGCGCTTGTGTCATCAACGAACCACTTGCTGCCCAACTAATTAAGGCGATTGCCAATAAAACTAAGGTGAAACTTTGCCAAAGTACTTCGGGCCGTTGATTTAGCGTCCAACTAGTTAGCGCAACACCGGCTGCGACAAAGAGAAGAACCGCGATTAGTGCCCACGGGGATTTGCCAGTTGGTAGAGCACCCAATATCGGTAGGGCTGGAATTTCGGGAACTTGATATGAGAGTGGCGAAATTATGGTGCCGTTACCAATGCCGAAACCAACTCCGGCAAAGTAACCAATCGTTGCTACTGCCGCATTTGGTAAATAGAGCACATTTAAAATCAGCAGCAATACCCCACCCAAAATTCCGGGTTCAAGCACTTGAGTTAAATCTTTAACTGTTCCTAAATTTACTAAGAGCAAAATACCCAGAACTAGGAAGCCAAATCCTAGAAACGCGGCGATGATGCGAGTGGCAAAGAAAATTGGCTGCGATGAAATCTTACGACGTTCAGCACTTAAAACTGAAAGGGTCACAATTGGAATAGTGACCAGCGGCGTTAAATACCAAACTGGTTTTACCGAATCAGTTGTTACGAAGTAAGCGATTGCAGCTGTGATGCCCGCGTATAACAAAATAAATAATGTGCGAGCTAGCGCAATACTTTGATAGTCATTATCTAACCGCTCGATGCTGCGTTTGAAACCACTACGAATTGCCAAAATTGGAAATATGAGAGCGCCGAGCGGCAAGTAAGTTAACCACCCAGCTGCAGCGCCCGCCGAAATTGTTAAATTAAAAGCTAAGTGATGTGCGCCCAGCCAGAGCCAGATTGCAGCTCGAACTGGGTCTGAAGTATTTCCATTTGTACTGCCAGCTGTAGCCCACGCAATTAGCGAAAGAAAAGCTATTGGCAGAAGGACAACTGAAATGCTACGTACAACTTGAGCCAACGTGACCGCAAGGACTCGTTGGAACATCGTTGTTAGCGACCCATAATGGCGCGCAGTAAACGCGCCGTTTCACTTGGGGTCTGACCCACTTTAACGCCAGCTGCTTCAAGTGCATCTTTCTTTCCTTGCGCGGTTCCGGATGAACCAGAAACAATTGCGCCGGCGTGACCCATGGTCTTGCCTTCAGGAGCTGTGAAACCTGCAACGTATCCAACTACTGGCTTGGTTACATATTCAGCGATAAAAGCTGCAGCACGTTCTTCGGCATCTCCACCAATTTCACCAATCATTACGATCGCTTCGGTTTCGGGATCATCTTGGAATGCGCGCAAGCAATCAATGTGCGTGGTGCCAACAACTGGGTCGCCACCAATACCAACTGCAGTACTAAATCCAATATCGCGAAGCTCAAACATCATTTGGTAAGTCAATGTGCCTGACTTGGAAACTAAACCAATTGGACCCGCACCTGTGATATTTGCCGGAATGATTCCGACATTTGATTTGCCAGGGCTAATTAAACCTGGGCAGTTTGGCCCAATTATGCGACTGGTTCCCTTAGTTAATGAGTAAGCGTAGAAGCTAGCTGAATCGTGAACTGGAATTCCTTCGGTGATCACAACTATCAGTGGCATTGCGGCATCGATTGCATCGATTACTGCGGCCTTGGCAAACTTAGGTGGCACGAATACAACTGAAACGTTGGCACCAGTTGCGGCCATTGCTTCGCCTACCGTATTAAAGACGGGCAAGTTATGACCATCAATCTCAACGGATTGACCGCCTTTGCCTGGAGTTACGCCGCCGACAACTTTCGAACCAGAGGCCAACATGCGACGAGTGTGCTTAGTTCCTTCAGAACCAGTCATACCTTGCACGATAATTTTTGAATCAGCGTTAATGAAGATCGACATTTACTTTGCCGCCAATTCTGCTGCACGATTAGCAGCGCCATCCATAGTGTCTAGCTGTTCAACCAGCGGATGTGCCGCTGCCGTCAAAATTGCGCGGCCTTCAACTACGTTGTTGCCATCAAGGCGAACCACAATCGGTTTAGTCGCCTGTGAGCCAAGTAATTCAAGGGCTTGCACGATGCCATTTGCTACCGCATCGCAAGCAGTGATGCCGCCGAATACATTCACAAATACGCTCTTTACATCTTTATCACCCAAGATAATTGAAAGACCATCGGCCATAACTTGGGCTGATGCGCCACCACCAATATCTAGGAAGTTTGCTGGGCGCACGCCACCGAATTTTTCGCCAGCGTAGGCAACCACATCAAGTGTGCTCATAACTAAACCGGCACCATTACCGATAATGCCAACTTGACCTTCGAGTTTTACATAGTTCAAGTTCTTGGCTTTAGCTGCGGCTTCAAGTGCGTTCTCAGAAGCTTGATCAACAAGTGCTTCGTGCTCTGGATGACGGAAACCGGCATTGTCATCAAGGGTTACTTTGCCATCTAGCGCGATGATTTTGCCATCTGAAGTTTTAACTAGTGGGTTAACTTCAACGAGTGTGGCATCTTCAGATACGAAAGTCTCCCAGAGCTTTACCAGCACTGCGGAAACTTGATCAGCAACATCGACTGGGAACTTTGCCGCAGCGATAATTTCGGTTGCGCGAGCAAGATCGATACCTACATTGGAATCAACTGGAATCTTGGCCAACTTCTCTGGCGCGGTGTGAGCTACTTCTTCAATTTCCATACCGCCAGCAACGGATGCCATAACTAGGAAGGTGCGGTTTGAACGATCAAGTAAAATTGCTAAATAATATTCAGATTCAATCGGCGCAGCTGCAGCGATCATTACAGTGCGAACTTCATGGCCTTTAATATCCATACCTAGAATTGCGCTAGCTTTTTCGCGAGCATCGGCAGGATCTACGGCTAACTTAACGCCGCCAGCTTTTCCGCGGCCTCCAACTTTTACCTGAGCTTTAACGACAACTTTGCCGCCAACTTTTACGGCAGCTGCTTCGGCTTCATCAGCTGTAGTTGCGATCGCAGCTGGCAGTACAGGTACGCCATGCTTTTCAAAGAGATCGCGAGCTTGGTATTCGTATAGATCCACTACTTAACCACTTTCCTATTTATTCAATGCGCGAACGCTGTGTGAAACCTGCCTAATACTAGAGCTTCTCGACAGGTGCATAACGCAACAGCAATCGCTTATCGCCATATTGTCCAAAGTTAATCGTTGCCTCGCTCTTATCGCCCTCGCCGGCAGTGCCGACAACTGTGCCTAAACCAAATGTGTCATGTGACACACGATCGCCAATCGCCAAGGTAATTCCAGATGGCGCTTTTCGCCCAGTTGCTCGAGGTGGTGGAGCGGTTGCAACTCGTGGCTTGCGAATCAACGATGGAGATATCACATTGTGATTTCGCCATTCAATTACATCAGCTGGAATCTCATCGAGAAATCTTGAGGGCGGGTTGTAATTTGGCGCTCCCCAAGAAGATCGATATTCGGCACGTGAAATAAATAGCCGCTCTTGCGCTCTAGTTAAACCAACGTATGCCAATCGACGTTCTTCTTCAATTTCATCTTTCTCACCCAAAGTGCGAGAGTGTGGAAAAATTCCATCTTCCATGCCAGTTAAAAATACGGTGGGAAATTCTAGACCTTTAGCAGTGTGTAACGTCATTAAAGTTACTACCCCGCCGTGATCTTCACCTTCGGGAATTTGATCTGAATCAGCAACTAACGAAACTTTCTCAAGGAAACCAGATAACGAAATTTCTTCATCCTCAGTTAACTCTTCAAATGGACGTTCTTCATATTCCATTGCAACTGCAAGAAGTTCCTTTAGGTTTTCAACCCGCACTTCGTCCTGTGGGTCTGTGCTATTTGCCAGCTCGGCCAACAAACCAGATTGTTCAAGGACGGCTTCGACAATTACCGATGGGCGAACCTTTGCTTCAACTAAAACGGCTAACGCACTGATCATGTCGGTGAATTGTTTAATTGATTGCGCAGCTTTGGGCGGAATCTCAGGTGTTTCAGCGGCTGCGATCAACCCGCCCCAGAAGGAGTAACCGCGTGCTTTAGCATGTGCTTCGAGGACTTCAAGTGCTCGATCACCGATTCCGCGTTTCGGATAATTAATTACCCGACGCAACGAAACTTCATCTTCGGGGTTTGCGATAACCCGCAAATAACCGAGTAAATCTTTAACTTCTTTGCGTTCATAGAAGCGCAGGCCGCCAACTACCTTGTACGGCAGCGCTGCACGCATAAATACTTCTTCGAAAACACGTGACTGGGCATTGGTGCGATAAAAAACTGCCGTTTGGCCCGGAGTCGAAAGACCTTTATCCATGAGAGAGCGAACTTCATCTTTAACGAATTCAGCTTCATCATGTTCGGATTCGGCAACATATCCAACCAATGGCGCACCAGCACCGGCTTGCGACCAGAGGTTCTTCTCTTTGCGCGACTCATTCTGGGTAATGACGGCATTTGCAGCGTTAAGAATGTTTTGAGTAGATCGGTAATTCTGCTCGAGCAAAATGGTGGTTGCGTTTGGGTAATCAAGTTCGAATTGCATAATGTTTCGAATAGTAGCGCCACGGAAAGCATAAATAGATTGGTCAGCATCTCCCACTACGCAAAGCTCGGCTGGCGGTAAACCTTCAAGATCGCTACCAACTAGCTCGCGCACGAGAATATATTGCGCGTGGTTAGTGTCTTGATATTCATCTACTAACACATGGCGAAAACGTGAACGGTAGCGAGCCTTAGCTTCGGGAAAACGTTGTAAAACTTCGACCGTCTTTAAAATTAAGTCATCGAAATCCATGGCATTAGATTGCTGCAAGCGACGCTGATAGAGCGCATAAACATCTGCCACGACTTCCTGGAATTGATTAGTGGCAGCATTCAAATAATCGGCTGGGCCCAATAACTCGTTCTTGGCATTGCTGATAACTGAGTGAAATTGACGTGGCGGATAACGCTTAGGATCAAGATTTAAATCTTTGGAAACAATGGTAATTAAGCGCAAACTATCGGCGGAGTCATAAATTGAGAAAGAGTTGCTATAACCCAATCGCGCAGCTTCTTGGCGTAAAATTCGAACACAGGCCGAGTGAAAAGTAGAAACCCACATTGATTGCGCAACTGGGCCAACTAACTCTTTTACGCGTTCTTTCATTTCCCCGGCAGCTTTATTGGTAAAAGTAATTGCCAGAATTGAATATGGCGTCGCGTTACGCCTTGCCATCAAATACGCGATGCGTCGAGTTAGAACCCGAGTCTTGCCAGAGCCAGCACCTGCCACAATCAGAAGTGGCCCACCTGCATGAACTACGGCAGCACTCTGTTGCGGATTAAGCCCCGCAATTAGTGGATCGTTAGTGATTTCAGCGCCGCTCATGGCGCGCAGTCTATTAGGCTACGGCGACAGAATTCTTTAAGGGAGCAGACACATGGAACCGATCGCCGATAGCGAGATCAAGCGAGTTCTAGTCGTTAATGCCCATCCAGATGATTCTGATTTCGGTGCTTCGGGCACAATCGCGCAATGGGTTAAAGCTGGCATTGAAGTTGGTTACGTCTTTTGCACAAATGGCGATCAAGGTGGTGAAGAATCTGGAATCCCAATGGAGGAAATGCCACAAGTTCGTCAACGCGAACAACGCGAAGCTGGCGCGATAATCGGCGTTACAGATATTACATTTTTGAATTACCGAGATGGTTGGCTCGAATCAACAATGGCGCTTCGCAAAGATATTGTGCGCGAGATTCGTCGCTTTAAACCAGATCGTCTAGTTTGTCAGAGCCCGGAACGTAATTGGGATCGCATCGGTGCTAGCCACCCAGATCACTTAGCTGCTGGCGAATCCGCGATTCAAGCGGTTTATCCAGATGCCCGTAATCCCTTTGCTTTTACTGATTTAAAGGAAGCTGGCTTTGAACCTTGGCGCGTAAAAGAAATTTGGGTGATGGGTCATGCCCAACCAGATCATTGGGTGGATATAACTGAAACTTTTCCATTAAAGCTTAAAGTGCTTCAAGCTCATGCATCGCAGACTGCTCACAATAAAAAGTTAGAGAAAATGTTGCGTGAATGGGGCATGCGCAATGCTGGAAATGGCGGCTTTGCCGAAGGAGTTATTGCCGAAGCTTTTAAGATTGTAAATACAAACTAACGAACAATTACGCGGCGAATCTCAACTGCTTGAATTGGGAAACCATCGCCGTTGTAGTAATACTTTCCATCTTGGCCTTGCTTAGCAGCCCCTGCGGCTGCAATAGCTTTAAGAGTTTCCAAGCCACTGATGATACGACCCCATACTGTGTAATAAGGGTTTAACTCTGAATCTTCATATACGAAAAAGATTTGGCTGCCATTTGTATTACGACCAGAGTTAGCCATTGCTAATGTTCCGGCTGGATAAGTAATGGTCTGACCAACTGGCAAATTCTCATCTGGAATTCCAGTCCAAGGCTTGCGGTTGTAAACCGGCCCGCTTGTTCCGGTCGCGGTTGGATCGCCACATTGCAATACATAAAGTCCTTGCGTAGTTAAGCGATGACAAAGCGTTGAGTTATAAAAACCTTTGCTAGCTAAAGTTGCCAAGGCAGTTAAAGTTTGTGGCGCTTTATCGCCAACAGTTTCGACCACAATATTTCCGCAATTAGTAATGAAGGTGAAAGTTTTTGGCAAAACTTTGGCAATAGTTTTTGGTTGGGCAATTGATGGCGACACGTGTGGCTTAGAGTTAGCTTTGGTGCATTTCTTTACTGGCTCTTTAGGGGCTGCCGAAACTGCGGGCGTAAGGAAAGCTGCGAAAATAATTGCAGCTGCGATAACTAAAGTGCGTTTCATAATGGCTAAATTATACCGATCGCTCGGATTACTCCCACTCGATAGTTGCTGGGGGTTTGCTAGTAATATCCAGAGCGACGCGATTTACCTCGCGCACTTCGTTGGTAATTCGCGTAGATATCTTGGCCAGGACCTCATAAGGCACACGGGACCAATCGGCGGTCATGGCATCTTCGCTCGATACTGGGCGCAGCACGATTGGGTGGCCGTAGGTGCGACCATCGCCTTGTACGCCAACACTGCGCACATCAGCGAGCAGCACCACTGGGCACTGCCAAATTTCACGATCAAGGCCGGCTGCCTTTAACTCTTCGCGGGCGATGGCATCGGCTTCGCGCAAAATTTCT
>JBILXJ010000100.1:0-3600 GCA_044378655.1 Candidatus Planktophila sp.
AAACTGAAGCAACATCTATTCCTAGCTTCTTCGAACTAGATCTAACTGGAATGGCTGCGGGTACTTCTCTTTATGCCGAAGCAGTTGCATTGCCAGCTGGCGTAACACTTATCTCTGATCCAAAGATGGTCGTTGTGCACCTTTCAGAACGCTCAACTGCGGCTGAACCAGTTGCTGAAACAGCTGTTGCTGCGGCACCTGCTGCTGAAGAGAAGAAAGAGTCTTAATCGGTCGATCCCAATTCAACTACTAATCTAGGGCCATGGATTTAACATGCTTTGGTTAGTAGTTGGGTTGGGCAATCCCGGCCCTGAATACGAAGCAACTCGCCATAACATCGGCCAATTAGTTGTTGATCAATTAGCAAAATCTAACTCTGCTAAATGGAGTTCACACAAATCTCGCTGCGATATCGCTGAATTTAAATTAGGCGTTGGCATTGATGCGGCATCAGTTGTTCTCGCTAAATCAAAGAGTTACATGAATGAATCTGGTGGCCCAGTTAAAGCCCTAGCTAATTTTTATAAGGTAGAAATCGCAAACATCATTGTTCTTCATGACGAGTTAGATATTCCATTTGCGGCAATTCGCAGCAAGATTGCTGGCGGCGACAATGGCCACAATGGTTTGAAATCACTTACTTCTTCCTTCGGAAGTGCTGAATATCTGCGTGTGCGTCTAGGTATTGGTCGCCCACCTGGCCAACAAGACCCGGGTGATTTTGTTTTAAAGCAGTTTGCTTCGGCTGAAAAGAAAGAGTTGCAGGACTTTATTTTACGCGGCGCCGATTGTGTTGAATCTTTAATTACCCAGGGTTTAGAACGTACTCAATCCGCTTTTAATAGTTAATTTAATCTGTTTGGTCAGCCAGTGTTGCGTAAGCCGGCAGCCACACCGTTAATAGTTAGCAGCAGCGCACGAATCAATAGCGGATCAGCATCGGCACCTTCGGTGCGAACTCGGCTGAGCAAGTTAATTTGCAACAAGTGCAACGGCGATAAATAAGCATCACGAACTTGTAAGGTGCGAGAAAGAATTGGCTGATCTTCAAGTAGCGACTTCTTTTTGGTGAGCAAGTTGATTTCCGCAACTGTAAGTGCGAACTCAGCTTCGATATCAGCTAAGAAATGATGCAACTCAGCAGGAACTAACTTTTCAACATAGCGACGAGCCAGGGCTAGATCTGTTTTTGCCAAGGTCATTTCGACATTGCTAATAAAAGTATTGAAGAAATGCCACTCTTTGAGCATGCTTGATGCAACTTCACCATGACCGGCTTCGCGCGCAGCTTTCAAGCCAGTACCAACGCCATACCAACCAGGCACAATCTGACGTGATTGAGTCCAACCAAATACCCATGGAATTGCGCGCAAACTACCGAGACCACTTGCTGCATCTGGGCGGCGTGAAGGTCGTGAGCCTAAGAAAAGTTTTCCAAGTTGTTCAACTGGAGTTGAGGCATAGAAATATGCGGGTAAATCAGGATGATCTACGAGAGAACGGTATTGCTTGAATGAGTTATCGCTAATTGATTGCATGCACGCGTTCCAGCGTTCTAGATCTGCCGGCGCTTGGCGAGGTCCACGATTAAGCACAGTTGCTTCAAGAGCCGCAGCCAAAGTTAATTCAACGTTTTCGCGAGCAAGAGACGGCAATGAGAACTTGTCACTAATAACTTCGCCTTGCTCAGTCATTTTGATTTCGCCATCAACAGAACCCCAAGGAAGTGCGATTAGCGCCTCATAGGTTGGCCCGCCACCGCGACCTACTGAACCACCGCGACCATGGAATAAACGCAAACGAACACCGTATTTGATGGCGACATCGCGAAGTTTGCGTTGTGCTCTGTGAATTTCCCACTGGCTAGTTGCGATACCGGCATCTTTATTTGAGTCTGAGTAACCCAACATGATCTCTTGTACATCGCCACGCAAAGTTAACAACTTGCGATAAGTCGGATTGCTCAGGAGTTTTTCTAAAATTTCGCCAGCTGCACGAAGTTCGGCAACTGTTTCAAGAAGTGGAGCAAAACCAATACGCGCAACACCTTTATCAAGATCAACTAAACCAACATATTTTCCAAGTAAGGCAGCTGCCAATAAATCATCAGCACCTTTAGTCATCGAAACGATGTAGGTCTCTATCGCAGTTGGGCCAAACCGCTCAATGATTTCGTCAACAGCGGTGAAGGTGTCCATGGTTTTTGTAGCATCTGCATCAAGCTTGCTTAAATCAGGTCTCTTGGTGCTAGCTAACTCGGCAGCCAACAAATCAAACTTCTGCTCGTGACTTTGCTCTAGATAACCATCGGCGATGGCTAGTTGAGAAAGCACATGGTGATGGGCATCTGAGTGTTCGCGGATATCCATCGTTGCGTGGTTTAAGCCAAAAGTGCTGACCGTGCGAATTGTGCGTTCGAGTAAGCCCCTTGCGATTAACTCACCACGGTGGGCAAAAAGTGAATCGCGCATCAACGTTAAATCAGCCAAAAGCTCGGCAGTATCGCGGTAATCGCGATGAGGAACATGTGGGCCTTTTGCGGCATGGCGTATTCGAGTGAAAGCTAAACGATGAACAATTGCAGTAGCTTTCAAGCGGTAAGGCTCTTCGACATTTAAGCGCAAGAAGCGCTCTTCGAATTCTGGAATATGTTGCAAATCTTTTTCAATCGAAGCAGTTAACTCAGGTGTCGCCCCAACGATACGAGTAGATACCGAGAGCAGCTGACGCAGCTCATCCATGGCGGCGATAGTTACGCGAATAGCGTGGCCGGCTTGTAAAACCATTACATCTCGGGTTACTTCGCCAGTGATATTTGGGTTTCCATCGCGGTCGCCGCCAATCCAGTTTCCAAAGGAGAGCGGGCGGGCAGTAACTGGTACATCAATTCCTAAACGTTTCATCTGGATTGCAAAATCGTTTAGTACTTGGGGAACGGATAATTTAAATAAGTCATCTAAGTAATAGAGCGCGTTCATTGCTTCATCAAGTGGCTCGGGGCGATCAAGTCGAAGTTCATCGGTCTGCCAAATCAGATCAACTAGTTCAGCTAACTTAGCAACACGTGATGGCGAATTTTTCTGATCAAGTAATGAGGCAACTTTTCCTAATTTATTAAGAATAGAACGACGAGCAGCTTCAGTTGGATGTGCAGTAAAAACTGGACGCACATTTAGCTCAGATACCCAAAGCGCTAAATCAGCATCAGAAAATTCGTGCCCTGGTGTTTGCGCTTTTTTCGCGGCCAAGATGCGATCGGTAGCGCGGGTTAACCATGAGCCACCTTCGGCACGTGCATCGGCCAAGATATGTGCACGGTGTACTTGCTCAGCAACATTTGCCAAGTGAAAATAAGTACTAAATGCACGCACCAACTGCACTGAATCTTCAACAGATAAATCAGAAAGAATTTCACCGCTATCGCCTTCGCGCACAGCCTTACGCACTGCCTCAACTAAGTTGAGCAGTTCGACGCCTTCTTGGCGTACAAGGGTTTGGCCTAAGAGTTCGCCTAACTGGCGAACGTCATTACGCAACTCTGCGTCATCGGCCTGAAAATTGCCTGACATGGGCGTAATCATCGCAGGTCTTTCGCAATCG
>JBILXJ010000101.1:0-3595 GCA_044378655.1 Candidatus Planktophila sp.
ACTTCGCGAGATTTCTCTAAATCAGAAGCGCCAAGAACGCAGATGAAAATGCTGCCCGATTCTTTTGAAACATCAGGTAATTCAAAATTAGGAACTTCACTAAGAATTTGCGTTATGTAAACAACTTCACCATTCATGCCGGCTAGTTGCGCCGCAATTAGTGGCAAAGGTTTAGCTGATCCGGATAAGGGCACTGCTTCATTCATAACTACAAAGCCAGCCGCAACTGCGTGAGCCACATATTTGTGAACATCATCGACACATACTTCTAGAGCGCTCCAACCAAATGTTCGAAGTGGCAGCGGATTTTTATACCGATCAGATTCAATGAATCTGATGCCTCCATTGATGCCATTAACTTCAAGAACCCGAGCACCGGCTAGATCTTTTGCCTGCCATCTGCTGGCTTCTTCAACTCTCAGTTCATATTCAGATTCATTTATTTGCCATCCAAATGCTGAGATATACATTTGCGCTGATTTAACTAAATCATGGGTCAAGATTGTTACGGTTTCGATCGGGCCGATTTTCACTCTTTAACCCTATAACTCTTGTTAGAAATAGACCTTATAAAACAATCTCAAATTGTTATATTCCGTGACATTTACGCGGAAAAAACGTGTTCTGCGTACTGGAACTTCGTTGACTTTGCGAGCGTGTTATAGCAAAGTACACGCAACCGTTCGTAGGTCTGACCTAAGGAGAGCAAATGCGTCACAAGAAAATTCTTAGCGCCACATTATCAGTTGCCATGGCGGCACTGATGGTTGGTGCAAGTCAGGCACCTGTAAGTGCTGCAGTTGGCACAATTACAATTGCCGTACCTGGACTTCCACCAAGCCAGGGAAATCCATTTAAAGAAGGTCCAGGAACTCCTGGTATTCACACCTACGCAGCAATTTTCGATGCACTAACTCGTGTAGACGATAAGGGAATTGTTCGTGCACGTCTGGCCACATATTGGAAGACCGTTAACAGCACAACATGGCGCTTCACATTGCGCGAAGGAATTAAATTCTCTAACGGTGAAGACTTCAACGCTGATGCGGTTAATGCCACAGTTGATTTCTTAGTTAGTGCAGATGGTCGTAAAACAACTATTGGCTCAACTGAACTTCCAGATGTAACTGGAGCGACAAAAGTCAGCGAGTATGTTGTCGATATTACAACTAAGACTCCTGATGCAATTTTGCCGGCTAAGTTAGCAGCTCTATATATCGTGGCTCCAAAAGCTTGGAAGAGTGCTGGACAAGATGTATTTGCTAAGGCACCAATTGGTACTGGTCCTTTCAAGGTAGATTCGATTACAACAACTCGAATTGAAATGAGCGCGTTCACTGGTTCATGGCGTCAGCCAAAGGCAGCCAAGCTAATCATCACTCCACTGGCAGATGCAGCTTCTCGTTTACAGGCGCTTCAATCAGGCCAGGTAAACATGGTTGCGGGTATTAACCCAGATCAGATTGCTGCTGCTAAGCGATCAAAGGCAACCGTAATTTCGATTCCGGCACCACAAGTTATGTCATTGGCATACAACGTTGTTGGTGGCGGCGCAGTTAAGGATGTTCGCGTTCGTCAAGCTCTCAACTTTGCAGTAGACAAGGAAGCAATTGCTAACGGTCTGCTTGCTGGACGAGGCAAAGCAGCAACACAGGGCGTAACCCCTTCAGTATTGGGTTACAACAAGGCGGTTGAAGGCTATCCATACAACCCTGCAAAGGCTAAGGAACTTCTTGCTGCTGCTGGCTATGAAAAGGGCCTGACAATCAACGCTGATATCACTGTTGGTTCATTCCCATCAGATAACTTGATTTATCAATCAGTTAAGTCAGACCTTGCCAAAGTTGGCGTTACTTTGAACTACACCACTATTACTTTCGCTCAGTGGTTACCTCAATACAACGCAAACAGCTGGAAGGGTGAAGCATTTGGACTTTCATGGAACTCTGCTCCACGTGGAGACGCCTCTCGTCCATATGCAATCTTCGTATGTAAGCCAGTTGGCGCGTTCTACTGCAACGCTGAAGAAGATGCACTAGTTAAGAAGGCATCTACTGAACTCAATGCGGCAAAGCGCCTAGCAATTCTGAAGGAAATTGCAGTGAAGGTAACTGCAAGTGCTCCAGCGTTGTACATCGTTGAGCAGATTGATCTTTACGCAGTTGGCAAGAACGTAAAGGGATTCTCAGCTGCTAACCGACTAATCGCATACGAAAACGTCTACGTAAAGTAGGTGTTTCTGGGCGATTTCCAAATCGCCAACTTCTTTACAGTTTAGAATGTGAACCGGGCTTCCTTAAGGGAGCCCGGTTCACTAACTGAAAGGCATAAATTTTGAAAGCAAGGTTGAAAGCAGTCGGTTCTCGACTACTTCAGTTAGTTGTTTTACTGGGAACAATTTCGACCACCCTATTTCTACTTCTCCGACTATCTGGAGATCCAGCAATTTTGCTTGCAGGCGAAGGTGCGAGCGAAGAGACAATTCAAGCAATTCGTGCTGACAATGGTTTCGACAAGCCGCTTTTGCAGCAGTACCTGATGTTCATCTGGGATATTGTGCGATTAGATTTTGGTAGATCGCTGGTTAATTCACAGCCCGCACTTGGTTTTGTTCTTCAATATCTTCCTTCTACTCTTCATTTAACTTTCTTGGCGGTTTTCTTTAACTCAGTCATTGCGATTCCAGCTGGTGTTTGGCTCGGCGCTAAGCCAACCCAACGACGCCGCAAGATTCTGAGCACAGTTGTAAGCGTGGCTCAAGGCACTCCGGCTTATGTAATCGGTCTCTTGTTAATTCAAATCTTCTCGGTCTGGCTTGGTTGGTTACCTTCGATTGCCGGTACTGGCACTTGGGCCTGGGTGTTGCCGACCGCCACACTTTCATTTGCACTTGCTCCGAACTTAATTCGAGTCGTAGCAGCCAGTGTCGAAGACACAACTCGGCAGGATTATTACCGAACTGCTAAGGCAAATGGCGCCGCGCCTAATGTCTTATTGATCAAGCACTCGCTACCTAATGCTTTGCTCTCAACCACATCGCTGCTTGGTGCACAGTTTGCGTTTCTATTATCTGGCGCATTAATTACTGAATACATTTTCGCCTGGCCAGGTTTAGGACTTATCTTGGTTCAGTCCATTACAAATTTAGATTTTCCAACTATTCAAGCAACAGTCTTTGTTGTCGCCTATCTTGTTTTCATCGTAAATTTACTTATGGATCAAGTGTTCAGATTAGCTGACCCTAGATTACGCAGGAGCCAGTTATGAGCCAGGCTGTGAAAGATCAAGTAACTCCGATTACTAGACGCAAGATGTTTAAGCGCAAGAATAAATCGCTAGCAACTTTGCGGATCAGTGCGTCTATTTTAGGGCTTCTATTTCTGGTTGCTATTTTTCAGCCACTCTTTTATACCGTAGATCCGGCAGCCTCTGATCTGAGTTTACGTTTGCAGTCACCAAGTCTTGGTGGGGCGCTGTTAGGCACTGATGCTCTAGGTCAAGATGTTTATTCACGTGTTATCGCCGGCTTTAGATGGTCGCTCGGAATCGGAACCGTTGGAACCCTGCTCGGTTGTTTAATTGGAATCACACTTGG
>JBILXJ010000102.1:0-3577 GCA_044378655.1 Candidatus Planktophila sp.
TGGTATCTACATCGCAACCTACAGTTGTCAGCGCCTTTTCAATAACTTCATTAGATAACTCGGTGCCTAAGCGATCGTTTACATATTTGGGATCTAGGTCGATTAGCGGCGGATATCTCTCTTCGCCGGAAACGGAGGAACCTACATAGGTAGCTCCACCTAATGCAATCATTAACTCGGCCGCCCGAGCTGATGCGAACTCAGCTAATGAAGGATCAACGCCACGTTCTAGGCGACGAGATGCTTCGGTTGAAAGCTTATGGCGACGTGAATTCTTGGCAATCGCAATTGGATCAAAGCGAACCGCTTCAATCGCAATGGATGTGGTGTTATCAGTAATCTCAGAATCAAGGCCACCCATGGTGCCGGCCAGAGCAAGTACTTGTTTGCTATCGCGCACAACAAGATCGGTGGACGCTAATTCACGTTCTTGATTATCTAACGTCTTAAATTTAGTTCCATCGAGAGCGTAAGTGATTTCTAATCCATCGACAATCTTTGCCCGGTCGAATGCATGCAGCGGCTGACCAAGTTCGACCATCACATAGTTCGTAACATCTACGGCTAATGAGATCGAACGCATGCCAACTTTTTCAACTCGGCGACTTAGCCAAATCGGTGATGGCGCTTTCGGATTGAAATTATCTAGCGAGCGTAAAACAGCGACCATTGCACCATCGGTTATCTTGATCGATGTTGGCGTGCCGGCCTCGGCAAAAGAGAGTGACTTAGCGTGCGCGATTGGATCAGTGACATTCAAATTTAATGCCCCTGCAATTTCACGGGCAGCGCCACGAATACTTAAGGCATAACCACGATCAGGGTTAACTGCGATATCGAAAATTGTGTCGTTGATTTGCAACAGCTCAGTTGCATTATCGCCAACTTTGGCGGCACCTTCAGCTAGAACAATAATGCCAGCATGGTCATCGCCTAAGCCAAGTTCTTTTGCCGAGCAAATCATGCCGTTACTTGTTTTTCCATAAGTCTCGCGCGCGCTAATTGCGAAATCTCCAGGAAGAACAGCACCAGGCAGAGCTGCAATCACTAAATCATTTACTTCAAAATTACGGGCACCGCAGATTACAAAACGAGTTTGACCTTCATTGCAATCTAATTCCACATAGCGAATTGGCTTCTTATGCTCAGCTAGCTCTTCGATAGCAATTACGCGAGCTACTACCAGTGGGCCTGATAAATCAGCACCTTGCTTAATTACATCTTCGACTTCAAAACCTACTCGGACAAAAGCATCTGCAATAACTTCATCGGTAATACCAGCTAGATCTACAAAGTCTTCGACCCAAGAACGTGGAATTCGCATTAGAGGCCAACTCCAAACTGACGTGTGAAGCGCAGATCGCCTTCAACAATTTCGTGTAGATCGGTTATGCCATGTCGAACCATAAGTGTGCGCTCAAGACCCATGCCGAATGCAAAGCCACTGAACTGCGTTGTGTCTATGCCACAGGTTGCCAAAACCTTTGGATTAACCATTCCGCAACCGCCCCATTCGATCCAGCGGCCGTTAAAGAAAACGTCCACCTCAGCGCTTGGTTCGGTGAATGGGAAAAAGGAAGGGCGTAATCTAGTTGTTACATCTGGGCCAAACATATGTCGGGCAAAATTATCTAGCGTTCCTTTTAGGTGAGCCATTGAGATTCCACGGTCAACGACTAAACCTTCGACTTGGTGAAAGACCGGACTATGAGTTGCATCTAATTCATCAGCGCGGAATGTGCGACCTGGCGAAACAATGTAGATAGGCGGTTCGTTTGTAAGCATTGTGCGAATCTGAAGTGGTGAAGTCTGCGTGCGTAGAACCAGCGCAGCACTTAGTGGCTCAACAAAGAAGGTGTCTTGCATGGTTCGAGCTGGATGATCAGCTGGAATATTTAACGCATCAAAGTTCAACCAACTTGATTCGAGTTCGGGGCCTTCTACTACTGAATATCCTTGTGCTAAGAAGAAGTCGCTGATGTCATTTTTAATAATTGTAATTGGATGTAATCCCCCAGCATGAGCAACCTTGGCCGGCAGCGTTATATCTACAACTTCTTCCAGCAAAATCTTCTGATCACGTGCGATCTCTAAACGCAAAGTTTCATCTGCTAAAGCCGATGCAATCGCGCCTTTAGCTTCGCCGATAATTCTTCCAAAGGAGGCTTTTTCATCCGGTGATAGCGCACCCAAACCACGGCTAGCCAAAGAGATTGGCGCTTTATCGCCAGTGTGGGCTAACCGAGCCGCCTTGAGTTCATCGAGGTCGCCAGCTGCTGCAAATGCCGACTTGGCAGCGCTAACCCAATCGTTGATTTCTTGCGGATTCATATGCTGAAGTCTACTTGGTCGGCTTTACTTATCGTCGGCTATTTTTGCCGTTAACTCGTATAAAACTATCGAAACTGCCGCTGAAAGATTAAGGCTTTCGGCATTACCTGCCATTGGTATCGCCAATGCCTGAGTCGATGCAGGAACTTCAAGATCAGCTAAACCACGAGCCTCATTGCCGAAAATCAAAACCATATTTTCATCAATTGCGAATTGGCGAATTGATTTCTTACCATCAGCCGACAAAGTGGCGAAACCTAGATTCGGAATAGTGGTTTGTAACTGTTCAAGTGAAATGCGTTCAAAAATCGGTAAGTGCCAAAGCGAGCCGGCGGTTGAGCGAACTACCTTGGGTGAATACATATCAACACTGCCTGGAGAAGTAATCACGGCAGTTGCACCTAATGCATCGGCTGAACGCAAAATTGTGCCGGCATTTCCAGGGTCTTGTATTTCGTGAAGGTAAAGCAGAATTGATTTGCCTGATAGTTCTAAAGTTTCTAAATTTGGATTCGGAATCTTGCAGATGGCGAGAATCCCCTGTGGCGAAATGGTTTCACTCATCGCCTTCATTACTGCCTCGGTTACATCTTCACACTTAAATTTTGAGAGATCAATCTGGTCATTTTCGAGCCGAGATCGCCCATTGGCGGTTAGATATAGAACATCGATTTGATCAGTTGCTTTTGCCTTAATTGCTTCGCGCACAAACTGCGCACCTTCAGCGACATATCGCGCGCTTTCGCGACGTTCTTTAGCGCCCTTTGAACTGATAAGAGCCTTCACTCGCGCAATATGCGGCGAGTGAAGGCTCTCGATCATTACTTCTAGTTTCGATTAACGAATTAAAGTGCAGCTAAAGTCTTGCGAGCAACTTCAACTAGCGCCTTGAAAGTCGCTGGGTCATTAGTTGCTAGCTCTGAAAGTAAACGGCGATCAACTTCAACGCCAGCTTCCTTTAGACCTTGTATCAAACGGTTATAAGTAAGACCGTTTTCGCGAGCTGCCGCATTGATACGTTGGATCCAGAGACGACGGAAGTCGCCTTTCTTATCCTTGCGATCGTTGAAGGCATAAACCATTGAGTGGGTAACTTGCTCTTTCGCCTTTGTGAAAAGACGTGAACGTTGACCGCGGTAACCGCTGGCACGTTCTAGAGTTGTGCGACGCTTCTTGGCTGCGTGGACTCCGCGCTTTACTCTCATTTAACTGCTCCTTACTTCAAACCAAGCATGCGCTTGGCTGT
>JBILXJ010000103.1:0-3546 GCA_044378655.1 Candidatus Planktophila sp.
CTCGCTGTATTTATCGGATTTACCTTAACTGGCGCTGGTATGACAAAGAAATCCATCAAAGACGGCTTAGGAAAAGGTCGCACTTTATTGCATGGTGTTTCAGCCACAATTGCAGCTTTTACAGTAATAGTTCTGTCGCTCTTAAAATTTGCTGAAGGTACCTGGATTGTGGTCGTGGGAACTCCATTAGTTGTTCTACTAATGTTGAAATTTAATAATCAATATGATGCTGAGCAGAAAGCACTAACCGTTAAGAGCGAACAACAGCGGGCAACTTCCATTACCCGTCACGATGTAACTATTTTAGTTGACTCCGTAGACCTGGCAACAGTTAGCGTAGTTCGCTACGCCCGTACCTTGAATGCGCGTAAGCTTTCTGCAGTTCACTTTGTTATCGATGATCGTCGTGCCGCTGCAATCAAAAAATTGTGGGCAGCATCTGACGCAGTTGATGATGTTGAGCTTGAATTAATCGATTGCCCTGATCGTCGATTGCCTAATGCTGCGCTCGATTATGCAATTCGTATGACTGAACAAAAAGATGTTGAATTAACTTTGCTACTGCCTCGTCGTTCATACTCTGGCTTCTTAGGTCGATTGCTTCACGATCAAACTGCTGAAGATATTGCTGCGCCTATTTCACAATTATCCCGAGTTGTGGCAACAATTTTGCCGTTCGATGTTTCGAAGATAATTTCAGGAAATACTATTGCCGTTGAAAGTAACAAGGCGGCAACTTTGATTGAGACCAAACCTGTAGCTACCAAAGTAGGCACGAAGCCAGTTGTTCAACAATCAGCAGAACCGGTAAGTCACTACGCAGAGAATATGACACCGATCGGAAACATTACTTGGCGCAAACGTGCACATATCCAAGGTCGTGTTACCGCTATTCGCACCGCACCAAGTGGGTCAGCGCCGATGATTGATGTGGAAATTTGGGATGAAACCGGTGGCGTAACGTTGCAATTCTTGGGCCGTCGCGAGATCCGTGGCCTAGATGTTGGATCCGAATTACGTGCTGAAGGAATGGTCGCTGAAAACGAAGGCAAAATGACTATTTTGAATCCTTCATACGAACTTCTTAAGTAGCCGCAGATCTAATATATAAAAATATGGCGGTGGCGGTGGGATTTGAACCCACGGTTGAGTTTCCCCAACACACGCTTTCGAGGCGTGCTCTTTTGGCCGCTCAGACACGCCACCGTGGGTGACGATACCCCAAAAATTACTGACGGAAAAAGTTAGTTAGTAGTTCAGCGCAATCTGCTTCAAGAACTCCACCTACAACTTCCATTTTATGAATTGCGCGCGGATCACGAAGCACATCCCAAACTGATCCGACTGCACCAGCTTTTTCATCCCAGGCACCAAATACCAATGTATTGATTCGTGATTGGGCAATCGCACCTGCACACATTGCACATGGTTCAAGTGTGACAACTAATTTGCACTCATCTAGCCGCCAAGTACCTAACTTTTGTGCCGCCCGACGGATTGCAACGATCTCGGCATGCGCTGTTGGGTCTTGATGCGCTTCGCGTTCGTTAAATCCAGTAGAGATAATATTATTTTCAGAGTCAACAATTAACGCACCGACAGGTACGTCATCTGTTTTTAGAGCGCTTTGGGCAATTGCAATTGCTGAACGCATTAGATCTTGATAAATCAAAGTTCTAGTAGCTCCGCAAACTCATTGCCAAAACCTAATCGCTTGGCGATGGCTTCTAGTTGTTCATCTGGAAATAGTTCGCCATCATCACAAAGCGCGAGCAGTTCCATGTGCAGCATTCCAAGATCGGCAAAAATATCTTTGTGGCCCGCCGGTAACGGTTCGTCATCGTCGTTTGGTTGATCAAGGTCTGCAATTTCGAGAAACTCTTCAGCAACTTCGTAATCAAGTGCGCATGAGATATCACTTAAGAACATATAAATATGGGTACCGAGGACACGGATCAAAATAAAAAACTCTTCATCAATTGCAATTAGAGCGACTGCGCCGCCATTTGTTTGTTGTGACTTTAGGCGATCAATGATTGCTGGCAGATCTTGGGCATCAGGCAAATTGGCTAGCGTCCAACGGCCGTCTTCGTGCCAGGCTTCAACGGCGATATCGACTTCGTTAATGAGTTCAGTCACTTTTCCACCCCTCACCGCATCGCCCCGAAGGAACTTCCGAAGAGTTCCAATGCGGACATAGTGGCACTTATTTATGCGGAAAGAAACCCCTGTATGGTTTGCGTTATGAAAGTTCACGTAGCAAATCACCCACTAATTTCGCATAAATTAACGGTTCTGCGTGATCAGGAAACTGATTCACCAACTTTCCGGCACCTAGTCGAAGAGCTGGTAACGCTTCTGGCTTACGAAGCGACTCGAGATGTGCGCACCCAAGAAGTAGAAATCACAACACCGGTAACAAAAACCACCGGAATTAAAATGGCATCTCCAGCACCAGTTGTAGTACCAATTTTGCGTGCCGGTCTCGGAATGCTCGAGGGAATGGTCAAGTTGCTGCCAACAGCACAAGTTGGATTCCTTGGAATGGTGCGAGACGAAAAAACTTTGCAAGCAAGCACCTACGCCAACCGTTTACCCGAAGATCTAACTGGTCGCCAAGTTTTCGTACTTGATCCAATGCTGGCAACTGGCGGAACTTTAGTTGCGGCCTTTAATTATCTTATTGAACGCGGAGCTTCTGATATCACCGCAGTTTGTATCTTGGCAGCACCTGAAGGAATCAAAATTGTTGAAGATGCATTTAAAGATTCCAAGATCGATATTAAGTTAGTAACTGGCGCTCTCGATGAAAAACTAAACGAGCACGGTTATATCGTTCCTGGTTTGGGCGATGCCGGCGATCGTTTATACGGAGTCGTATAAATGGCAAGTACGAGTCCTGGTTACGGAATCACAATCCGGGTTGAAGGACATCCTGATACACATCCAGTAGCTGCGATTACCTCTGTAATTAGCGAAGCGGGTGCAACGATTACCGCACTCGATGTGGTTGAGTCACTTCTAGAGCGTGTTGTAATTGATATTACTTGTGATGCAATTGATCAAGAACATGCCGATGTAATTACTAGTTCAATTTCACGGCATCCAGATTTAACGGTTCGCAAAGTTTCAGACCGCACCTTCTTATTGCACCTCGGTGGCAAAATTGAGATTCAATCAAAGGTGCCACTTAAGACTCGCGATGATCTCTCTCGTGCCTATACCCCTGGCGTAGCTCGTATTTGCCAAGCAATTGTTGATGATCCAGCCGATGCTCGCCGCTTAACTATTAAGCGCAATACCGTGGCAGTCGTAACCGATGGCTCGGCAGTATTAGGCCTCGGAAACATTGGTCCGGCGGCTGCGCTGCCAGTTATGGAAGGTAAAGCTGCCCTCTTTAAGCGATTTGCCGATGTTGATGCTTGGCCAGTTTGTTTAGATACGCAAGATGTCGATGAAATCGTGCGCACAGTGCAACTAATCGCACCTGTTTACGGTGGAATCAATCTTGAAGATATCTCTGCTCCACGTTGTTTCGAAGTCGAA
>JBILXJ010000104.1:0-3417 GCA_044378655.1 Candidatus Planktophila sp.
TACAACCCCAGTTAGAAACTATCGTGATTACAAGGCAACTGACTTCCAAGTAGCTGAACTCTCTTGGTTATGGTCGCTTAACCGCGGAATCATCACGCCACCAGGACTTGATGAGCAATGGTTGATTTCATTGGCACACGGCCAAGCAGAAATTGATATTTTGGTTGAAGATTTTAGATCTTTAGCTAAAGCGCTTCGTGACTAAATCTTTCCGCGCACAAACTTTTTGAAATTCTTAAGGCCGTTGGTCTTGCCATAATTCTTAAAGTAAAAGGCTGCTCGCACTATTGGCGCCCAAGATCCAAAAACCCGTTGGAAAACTTGTGCTCGCGCTAAAAGATCTCGTTCAGTACCCCAAAGGCTGCCCGAGCTGTCTTTTGGGTGGATCGCAATTGTGATGGGCAAGAACATCGCAGTTCCGCCCTTATTGATTAAATCGGTAATAAAAATGTATTCATCGCCAATGTAATTGCTAACACCTGCACCAAATTTTTCATCGAAGTACACATTCTTTGATTTGATACTGTCAACGCGCACAATCATTTCGTAAGTTGCAGCTTTTGCTGAATTGAATTTAGTTAGCTGCACTTTTTTCTTTGAATAGCGCTTACGAAGTGCGCCGGTGGTGTCGATCGCCTGCGCTAATACCAGGTCACATTCCGGATGTTCCTCTAAATAGGCAACTGCTAACTTAATGCCACGGTCCAGGAAAACAATTTCATCATCGGCAAATAACAAGTACTTAGTTTGAGCGCTGCGAAGCACGGTGTTTCGGCTTTTGGCAACACCAAGCTCAGAAGATTTGACTGAGTCGAACTTAAAATTAGTAGGTAGCGGCTCAGTTGAATTATGTGGGTCTTGAATAGAGATAAAAACCTTATGTGGCACGCTTACACGTGGAGGTTCAATATTGTTGATGCGGCCAGAAAGAGTTGAAAACCCAATAGTTAATAGTTCGTTACTCACTATGTGTACGCGCCCTTGCAAATCGCATCAGGCTAGTTGACATGCTCGAAAGACCTGAATTCTGCAATCTAAGACCAAAGAAAAGAACTACTGTGTTAGCTGCGCTGATCTCACCCTGATAGCTTAGGTAGATAAGCAGTCCGAGCAAGACAATCATTGCAATGCCTGAATAAAGAATGCCTACTTCGCCAGACTTAATGCGAGTTCTAAATTTGTCAGCTGGCAAGACCTTCTTTTTTAGTTTGCGAGCATTTGAAAAGTTTCGTTGTTCTTTGATTTGTTTAGCGAAAATGCGACCGATTAACTGAAGAACTACTAGTACAACAATCAGATCCACTAAACCAAATATTGGGTTAAAGTAGATAAAGAACAATATGACCACGCCTAACTGAGTCAAGGTTGCCAAAATATTGGTCAATTCAATCGCTAGCGACCAGCGCCAATTGTCTTGAAAATTAGTAATCTCGCTTTCGCTAGCCTTAAATGCTTTCTCGAAAACTTTTAGTCGATAGATGCGTTGAAAAAATTGACCCGCACGAGTTAGGCCGAAAAATAGAAAAAAGAAAACTACAAAAATTATTAGTTCTCTATTGGAGAGTTCGCCCTCATGTAAAATTATCTCAGTGAAGAATTTTGCTACCAGTAGTTCTGAGACTGAGATAGAGGCAGCTAACAATGAAAGACTTATTAGAATCAATCTAAATTTGTTGGTAGGAAATAATTCGAGCAAGCTCTTGCGCAAGTTCCACAAGATAACTTTCATCGTAAATTTTCCTCTTCTACAGCCTAGTTAGAGGGCAAATTTATCGCATGTTGCTAGTTATTACGCAGCTTTGTAGAGGTGGTGATCGCCAAAATATGGCCGACGGTTACGAATAGCGCAATAATCAATGCAATTTGCATTGAAATAGCAAAACTGCCGAAGATCGCGACATACATGGTGAACTCAACTGAATGGAAGATTCGATGAGCAGGCAAGAAATTGAAGGCCTTGCGCGCTAATCGAAGAACTCCTTTACGAGGCAAATTAATACCTTTAGCATCCTCAAGTTTTGGTAAGCCAGAGAATGCTCGTGCCACATGAACCGCATCATTGAGTGCTTTATTGATAATGATTAGAACTGCAAGCAATGCACCTAGGTATGGATAGATACTTGAAGTAATAGGTTGATTAGGCCAGTCTGCCAATCGCAAACCAAAACAAATCGGAATCAAACTCTCTGCCGCATAATGACCCAACTTGTCCAAAAAGATACCCATAGGCGACTTAGTGTTACGCCATCTCGCGACTTCGCCATCACAGCAATCAATCAGCATTTGTTTATGACTTAAAAGTAAAGCTAACGCGATTCCAAACCAACCTTGAATTAAGAGTGCGGGTCCAATTGAAGCGCCCACCAAAATCATCATCCAAGTAACGCCATTAGCGGTAATTGGCGTACGCAGAAATATTCGAGTTAAATATGGCGAAATTTTACGTAAGTAGAGATCCGCGATCCAATGTTCAGCATTTGATCTACCAGTAACTGATGGTGGCTGCGAAACTTCGCGAATCTGAGCGATTGTTGGACGTTTTGGACGATCTTGCATTTATTTACTCCGTGCCTTATGTCCGGCTACCCATTGGATAGATGAAATTACAAAGAAGAGAGAACCGAAGTACCAAACTAGCGGCACGATGGACCAACCGAGTACTAGAAATATTCCAAGCAGCGTGACTCGCCCTAGGATAAAACCGCCGGCAATCGACAACCACTTTGGTTTTTGTTCGTTCTGTAGCGCCCGATACATATTGTCATAATGACCAAAGAGAATTGCGAATAGCAATAGGAAGGCAGCTGGTCGGTTTAGATCTGTTGCCACAACTGCCCAGATAAAGATGCCGCCTTCAAGAGCGCGCAAGATTGAAGGCTCTAGCCAGTCAAAACGATTAGTGGAATTCTCGTTCTTGAAAAAATCTAATTGGTTATCAATTAAGCTCTTATTGACGCGCAACTTTGGCCAAGTTCGAGATTTACGCACCCGGGCACGAAACACCAAAAGAATCGAGATAACCGCCAAAATTGGCATTATTGTGAAGGTAAAGCCAGCTCCACCGATGATCGACGCAACGCTGATTACTAACCAACGTTCACCAATCGGGAACTGAATCGCTTTCTTAGCCCAATACTCAAGTCTAGATTTCTTAACTTTATCAACCGGCACAAATCCGTCGGATGCTTGATTGAATTCAATGACAGGCAGATTTGTGCTGCGCACCTTATTAATGCGCGCAAAGTTATAGTCAGATAGGTGGCGAAAGGTTTGAAAAACCATCATGAACATGGCCGGTATCCAAAGGTCTCTGCCACTCTTTGCTGCACCGTATGCCAGAGCAAAGAAGACTAAGTATTCCTTGATGCGATCAGTGATGGCATCGAGCCAAGCACCGAGAGCTGAAAATTGACGGGT
>JBILXJ010000105.1:0-3378 GCA_044378655.1 Candidatus Planktophila sp.
TTTCAAAAAGCGCTGGAGTTGATTTATAAATGTTATTGATCTGAGAAATAGTTTTTGCTACGCCACTATGTTCATCAAATTGAGTCAAGTGCCACTGTAGCCCGGCCGACTCGCTCCACTCATCATTCTGGGCAAACTCTTGACCCATGAAAAGTAATTTCTTGCCAGGATGTGCCCACATAAATCCATAGAGAGCGCGAAGTGTTGCTAATTTCTGCCAACGATCACCTGGGAATTTATTAACTAGTGAACCTTTGCCATGCACAACTTCATCATGTGAAAGCGGCAGCATAAAGTTTTCAGACCAGGCATAGAGAATTGAGAAAGTTATTTCATTGTGGTGATGCACACGATGAATTGGGTCGCGTTGTAAGTATTCCAAAGTGTCATGCATCCAGCCCATGTTCCATTTGAAACCAAAACCAATGCCATCTGAATCAGTACTACGTGTTACACCAGGCCAAGCCGTTGATTCTTCGGCAATCATCATGATTCCGGGGTGCGTGCGATATGCCGTAGATGTTGCTTCTTGCAAAAGTTGCACAGCTTCAAGGTTTTCACGACCACCGAATTTATTAGGTACCCATTCGCCTTCTTTACGGGAGTAATCCAAGTAGAGCATTGAAGCAACCGCATCTACCCGCAGCCCATCAATGTGGAATTCGGTTAACCAATACAACGCACTTGCCACGATGAAGTTGCGAACTTCATTGCGGCCAAAGTTAAAGATCAGCGTGCCCCAATCGGGATGCTCGCCTAAACGGGGATCTGCATGCTCATAAAGGGCAGTTCCATCGAATTTAGCCAGCGCCCATTCATCTTTCGGAAAGTGGGCAGGCACCCAATCGAGGATTACGCCAATACCAGCTTCGTGTAAGGCGTTAACTAAGTATTTAAATTCATCAGGGGACCCGAACCGAGAAGATGGCGCGAAGAACGAAGTAACTTGATAACCCCAAGATGGACCATACGGATGTTCCATGACTGGCAAGAATTCAACGTGAGTAAAACCGGTCTCTTGCAAATAGGCAACCAACTGCACAGCTAGATCTTGGTAACTTAAACCAATTCGCCAAGACCCCAAATGAACTTCATAAACAGATACTGCGCTACGCCATGACTCAAATTTACTTCGATCAGCTATCCAATCCTGATCACTCCATTGGTAATTCGATTCTTCAACAATTGAGGCAGTTAGTGATGGGATCTCAGTGGCACGCGCAAGTGGATCTGCATGATCAACCCAGCGACCATCATTGGTGTGAACCGCGAATTTGTATTTAGTACCTGGCGCTAGATCAGCAATAAAGATTTGCCAGATGCCAGTATTTTCAATGCGCCACATTCGATGGGTATTGCGATCCCAATAATTAAGATCGCTAATCAAACTTACATCGCGGGCATTTGGTGCCCAAAGCGCAAACGAGGTACCGAGCAAATTTCCAGTTTCATCACGTTGAACTTGTGCGCCGAGGACTTTCCAAAGTTCTTCATGTCGGCCTTCGGCAATTAAATAAAGATCTAGTTCGCCTAAAGCGCCAGGCTGATTTGGTATGACCTGGGGTTTGCGGCGAAAGATTCTCATCAGCTATGGGATCCGCACCACGGCAATATGCGCCACATTGTTGTAATCGCCGCGCGGATCAAGGCTGACAAAACTATCGCGATTCCAACTAAATGAATTTCCGGTCATCTGATCATCGACCACAAATGAATCGCCAGTTAGTCCCAGTAGATCCATGTTCCAGTGAACCACAGTCGCTTGCGCATTTGAAGGGTCGAGATTGACTATTACGAGTACTAAATTATCGCCATCACGCTTGGAATAAGCGATTATTGCCTCGTTATCAGTGTGATGGAAATGAAGATTGCGCAGACGCTGTAGAGCGCGATTCGCTTTACGGATCTTGTTCAACTTGGTAACTAGTGGAGATAGAGATTGCTTAGCGCCATCCCAGTCGCGCACTTTGATCTGATACTTCTCAGAATCTAAATATTCCTCGCGGCCTTCACTTAAGACTCGGTGTTCAAATAGCTCATAACCGGCATACATTCCCCATGACGGCGTCAAGGTCGAAGCTAATACTGCGCGCAGGGCAAACATTGCTGGATTTCCACTTTGCAAATGAAAGGGCAAGATGTCTGGAGTATTTACCCAGAAGTTAGGGCGGAAGAACGCACTTGTTTGGTGTGAAACTTCATTGCCATATTCCGTTAGCTCATGCTTGGTAGTGCGCCAAGTGAAATATGTATAAGACTGTTGGAAACCGGCCTTGCCTAGCGCATGCATCATGGCTGGCTTCGTGAAAGCTTCAGCTAAGAAAATAATTTCTGGATACTTGGCATTTACTTTTGCAATCAAGGTTTGCCAGAAAAGAACTGGCTTTGTATGTGGGTTATCCACGCGGAAAATAGTCACGCCTTTGCTAATCCAAAGTTCGCAAATTCGATTTACTTCAGCAACTAGCCCATCAAAATCATCATCGAAGTTAATTGGATAAATATCTTGATACTTTTTTGGCGGGTTCTCGGCATACGCGATCGTGCCATCGGCGCGATAGTTAAACCATTTTGGATGTTCTTTAACCCATGGATGATCAGGTGAAGTTTGCAGAGCTAGGTCGAGTGCGATCTCAAGACCTAAATTGTTTGCTTCTTTGACAAAGCTTTCAAAATCATTCATGGTGCCAAGTGCTGGATTAATCGCATCGTGCCCACCATCAGAATTTCCGATGCCCCATGGAACACCTGGATCATTTGGCCCCGCAGTTAAAGTGTTATTCGGTCCCTTGCGGTGAGAGATACCAATCGGGTGAATTGGCGGGATATAAAGGACGTCAAAACCCATATCTTTAACGGCTTTTAGCCGCTTTGCTGCGGTGCCGAAATTTCCACTGCTGTAAGTGCCATCCTTATTGATGCTTGCACCTTCACTGCGTGGGAAGAACTCATACCAAGCGCCAACTAGGGCTCGTTCACGTTCAACATAGATTGGAAACTGTGGCGAGTTAGTTGTCACGGTGCGATATTGGGTGGCAATCGAAGCTTCAATTTCGAAGGTGAAGTGACCAAGTTTAGGTAGCGAGATCAGCGCTTCGTAGCGATCAGTACCAGGATTACGTTCAACAGCTGCAGCGCGAGATAACTCAGCACCTTGGCTATTACGAGTGACTACCTGAACTTGCGGATAGTCATGACCTTCGCCGGCGACAGTTGCACTAACTAAAATTTCTTCATTAACAATTGCTTTAACAGGAACAAATTCTCCCCCAAAGTAAATTGTGGGGGAGAGATCAGTGATTGCGACGCGGCCGATCAACCCGAACCCTCGGTGTTGCCAGCTTCAGCGGCAGTCACATCATTGATCTGATACTTATC
>JBILXJ010000106.1:0-3366 GCA_044378655.1 Candidatus Planktophila sp.
CGCTGGGGTACCAGGACTCGAACCTAGACTTACTGAACCAGAATCAGCAGGGCTGCCAATTACCCCATACCCCATTAAGGCTTTCGCCCAAATGCGCTGACCGGCATTGGTCAACGAGGGCTAAGAATACCTTAGGAATTACCGCGCTTCTAACGCTGGTTTTTCGCTTGTTTTTAAGGCTTTGCGAGCAGATCAGTGAAATCTGTTACCGACATTTGCTCGAGCTTTGCGCGATCAAGAGTGGCATCTTCAATTCGCTTCTGCTGATCTGCTGAGTAAATGCGCGCCAAGTTAGTGCGGAATTTTTCGATCAATAGCGGAATACCTTCGGTACGACGTCGTGCGTGACCGATTGGGTATTCAACTGCGATCTCGGCAAGTTTGCTGCCGTCATTGAATTCAATAGTTAGCGCATTAGCAATCGAACGCTTAGCTGGATCATGGTAATCAGCGGTGTAAGAAGTATCTTCAACGCAAAGAATTTTCTCGCGCAAAGCATCAATGCGTGGATCTGCTGCAATATCTTCTTCGTAGTCACGGGCAGTTAAGCGACCAAAGATAAGCGGTACTGCAACCATGTACTGAATGCAGTGATCGCGGTCGGCTGGGTTGTTCAGTGGACCTTTCTTATCGATAATGCGGATACATGCTTCGTGAGTACGAATTGTTACCGACTTAATATCGTCTGAAGTTTTTCCAGCTGCAGCCATCTGTCCTTGCAGAGTCATCGCCGCTTCTACTGCAGTTTGGCTATGGAATTCGGCTGGGAAAGAAATCTTGAAGAGTACGTTCTCCATTACATAAGTTCCATAAGGGCGCTGGAACTTGAAGTGATTGCCTTTAAATAGTGAGTCGTAGAAACCCCAAACTTTGGCAGTTAGTACAGATGGATAACCCATCTCGCCAGTCTTTGCGATTAACGCTAAACGAACTGCGCGTGAGGTGGCATCTCCTGCAGCCCAAGATTTACGAGAGCCGGCATTTGGGAAATGGCGGTATGTACGAAGAGCTTGGCCATCGACCCAAGCAAGTGAAACGGCATTTAGAGTTTGTTCGCGAGTTAAGCCGAGCATCTGTGAAACAACTGCAGTTGATGCGACTTTAACCAGAACAACGTGATCTAGACCAACTTTGTTAAATGAGTTCTCAAGAGCAATACAGCCTTGAATTTCGTGGGCTTTAATCATTGCAGTCAGAATGTCTTTCACAACTAACTTCTTGCCAGTTGCATACTCTGGATTACGTGAAATCCAGTCAGCAGTAGCCAAAATTCCGCCTAAGTTATCTGATGGGTGGCCCCATTCAGCAGCAAGCCAAGTGTCATTGAAATCTAACCAGCGAATCATTGCGCCAATATTGAAGGCACCCTGCACTGGATCTAATTTGTAGGCAGTACCTGGAACACGAACACCGGTTTCGATTTCGCCTTGTGCCACAAGTGGGCCAAGCAATTTGCGGCAAGCTTCGTATTCGAGCGCTTCAAGACCGCAACCAATGGTGTCGAGCAAACAGTTGTAGGCAGTTTCGTAGGCAACATCTGAAGTAACTTGAAAATTCAGTGCGTAATCAACGATATCGACAATCTCTTTATCGAATTCTTGGACTGGGCGTGAGATATGTGATGACACGTTTTTTCCTTTTCGGTTGGTTTAGTTTGAACTAAGAATTATGAGCGGTCAGCGAGTGGGACAAAAGCGAGATCTTCAGGGCCGGTGTAATTAGCACTTGGGCGAATAATCTTGTTATCAATACGTTGTTCAATAACGTGAGCTGCCCAACCAGTGGTGCGAGAAATTATGAAGATTGGCGTGAAGAACGAGGTAGGAATATTCATCTTGTTATATGAAACCGCTGAGAACCAATCAAGATTTGGGAACATATTTTTGGCATCCCACATGACAGATTCAATGCGCTCGGCAATGTTATAAAGCGTCATATCGCCTTGGGTTTGTGACAACTCTTGCGCGACAGTCTTGATGACCACATTGCGTGGATCAGAGATTGTGTAGACCGGGTGACCGAATCCGATAACAACCTCTTTATTGGCAACGCGAGCACGGATATCAGCTTCGGCCTCATCAACACTTGAATAACGTTCTTGAATTTCTAGCGCGACTTCATTGGCGCCACCATGCTTTGGTCCGCGAAGTGCGCCAATAGCGCCGGTAATTGCTGAATACATATCTGAACCAGTACCTGCGATAACGCGAGCAGCAAATGTTGAGGCGTTGAACTCGTGCTCTGCGTAGAGAATCAATGAGATCTGCATTGACTTTTCCCATTGCGCATTAGGAGCTTCGCCATGCAACATATGTAAGAAGTGCGCAGCTACTGAATCATCAGCGGTTTCTACTTCAATCTTCTTGCCATTATGGCTGAAGTGATACCAGTAGACCAAGATCGAAGGAATGCAGGCAACCAGACGATCTGCTAACTCGCGTGCTGCAGTGATTTCGTGCGCATCTGCCTCTGGTTCCATAGTGCCAAGGGCTGAAACACCAGTACGAACTACATCCATTGGGTGAGCCGAAGCCGGAATCTGCTCAAGAACACGCTTCAGTGCATCAGGCAAACCGCGCAGTTTCTTTAACTTTGCTTTGTAAGCAGTTAGTTCAGCCAGATTTGGTAGCTTCTCGTGAATAAGCAAGTATGAAACTTCTTCGAATTCACAATACTTCGCTAAATCTAAGATGTCATAGCCGCGGTAATGTAAATCGTTACCACTCTTACCAACTGAGCAGAGTGCGGTATTACCTGCTGCTACGCCTGATAAAGCAACTGATTTCTTAGGCTTGAATTCGACCACTTATTCTTGCTCCTTTAGGAATTTATCAAGGGCTTGTTCGTAACGGTGATAATCAATGCGATCGTAAAGTTCTTCGCGAGTTTGCATAGTCTCAATTACATTGGCCTGAGTGCCTTCGGTGCGAATCGCGTTATAAACATTCTCGGCTGCTTTATTCATAGCTCGGAAAGCTGATAGCGGATAAAGGATCATTGAAACATCTGCGCCAGCGAGTTCATCGCGAGTAAATAGCGGAGTTAATCCGAACTCAGTGATGTTCGCCAATATAGGGACATTCACGGCAGCTCTGAACTTTTTGAAATCCTCAAGAGTGCGAATTGCTTCAGGGAAAATGTAATCAGCTCCTGCTTCAATGTAGGCAAGCGAGCGATCAATTGCCGAGTCAATTCCTTCAACTGCAATTGCATCTGTGCGCGCCATGATTACAAAACTGTCATCACCACGAGCATCTGCTGATGCTTTAATGCGATCTACCATTTCGCCTTTTGAAACAACTTCTTTATTTGGGCGATGGCCACAACGCTTTGCAGCCACTTGATCTTCCATGTGCATTGCAGCAG
>JBILXJ010000107.1:0-3364 GCA_044378655.1 Candidatus Planktophila sp.
TTACAACGAATGGGGTAACGGCGACTGGCTTGGATTCTTCTCATGGCTATATTCAAGCGGTGGATCTTTCTACGATGCTAAGTGCCGTGTAACAATCAACAATGCAACTGGTGTTGAAGCACTTACTCAGTACAAGAAGCTATACGCAGACTACGAGGCACCAAAGCCTGGTGTTGCTGACTGGTCAATGAATGACAACATCAAGAGTGGAAAGTACGGTATCGGCTTCTCTGGAAACTTCCAGGCTAGCAGCTACTACACATACTACAAGGACTATAAGAACTGGACCGCTGCACCAGTACCAGCAGCTCCAGGTAAGAAGTCTGTTGCATTCATCGGTGGTCGCGGCATCTCAATCATGGGATACGTACCTGCTACCAAGCAACGTCTTGCTGCCAAGTTCATCAGCTCTCTTTACAACGTAGATGTTGTTAAGGCGATGAACGTTGTTGGCGCAGCTAACAACGCAATCTTCCTATCACCTGTGGTTGCTTTTGCAGACACAATTGAGTCATACCCAGCTGATGTGCTTGCGACAATCAAGTCACAGCTAAAGGATGCACAAGGTCCTCCTAACTGTATTGGTTGGGAAGATTCACAGAACGACGTAACTTCAGCAGTCCAGAAGTATCTCTTCGGATCCACTTCGGCTAAAGATGCACTTGATGCAGCAGCTGAAGCAATGAAGTCACGTCAATAAAAGCAGTAACGTATTAACGAAAGTTCAACCACCCGTTAGATGTAGTTGAACTATCGGGAGAGGATCTAGTTCGCTGGGTCCTCTCCCGAATTCGTTAAATCGGCAGTAACTGAGTAATTTTTCACAACCAGGGGGGAAAGAATTGGATACTAAAGAAGTAAACCGAAATCTTTCCTATACTCCCACCAAGAAAAAGGGTTTCTATAAGTTCAGTGATTCGGGCATCTCTTCTTATGTGATGCTAGCCCCGTTTGTTCTACTCTTTATCGTTTGGGCCGTATATCCAGTTCTATCAAGTCTTCGACTTTCATTTATGCGTTATAACGCAATCTGCGATGAGACCCTTTCGCCTTGTGGTTCCGTCGGCTTTGGAAACTACACATACCTGATTTTGCAAGATTCCAGATTTCACAAAGCGTTACTCAATACCTCGCTATATGTAATTGGCGCAGTAACCCTTGGATTGATTGCCTCCTTGTCACTGTCTTTGGCATTGCAAGCTGATACACGAGCTAACCGCGTGTTGCGGGTAATTTTCTTTTTACCATCCGTTACTTCAGGAATCGCGGTAGTTCTCGTTTGGGGCTGGGTTTTCCGAGGCGATGACATTGGGTTACTAAATTCCTTATTAAGTGCCTTCGGCGTTGCACCAGTTGAATGGCTAGCTACACCATCTCTGGCTATTCCAATTTTGATCTTTATGTCGATCTGGGGTGGTGCTGGATTTGGCATGGTCTTATTCCTCGCCGGCTTAAATGCGATTCCAGCTATGTACTACGAAGCGGCGGTTATCGATGGTGCAAATCGTCGTGAGCGTTTTAGATATATAACTTTGCCACTACTAAAACCGGTCATGGTTTACGTAGTTATAACAGGAACTATCGGAGCTTTCCAGATCTTCGAAGGCGTTTATTTACTATTCCCAACAAGTGTTGGTTCGATCGGCGGCCTAAAAGATATGGCGCTAATGATTGTGCCTTACTTATATGACATGGGCTTCAACCGCTTTAGATTGGGTTATGCATCAGCGGTTGCTTGGATTCTCTTTGCAATCATTTTCACAATCAGTTTAATTAACATTCGAGTTACTAAGTCGTTAGAGGATCTGCGATGAACGCAAAGCGGAGTGAGAAACGCCTCGAGCGCAAAAACGATGAGCTAATGGAACGCTCTGGCAACTTTGAGAACCCTTTTGAAACCAAAGGCAGATTCACAAAGTACGCTCGAGTTCCGATCTATCTTCTAACGGTAGTGATGATCGCTCCGTATTACTGGATGATTACTTCATCATTTAAGTCTGTTAAAGAACTGCAGCGCGTACCCCCAACCTTGATTCCCGAAAAGTGGATTCCTGGAAACTATTGGGATCCCAACTATGACCCAAACATGTATCAGCAAGACATCATGCAGGGACTCTTCCAGCGTTTCACTAAGGTTGAATTCGGATTTGGCCGCTTCTTTCTGAATTCATTCTTTATTACGACCACGATCACGATTCTCACGCTGTTAATCGGTTCACTTGCGGCATACGTCGTGGCAAAGCATCGATTCAAGGCTAAGCGAGCTATTTATCTCGTAATCATCGGTTCAATGATGATTCCTTGGCAGGTAGGACTCATTCCTGGTTTCTTACTGGTAGATGATCTTGGTTGGCTTAACACTTTTTGGGCTTACATAATTCCGGCTCTACCAAAAGCATTTATTGTCTTTTTCTTGGTTCAGTACTTATCGAGTATTCCAGATGAGCTAATTGAAGCTGCCCGCATTGATGGTGCTCACGAATGGACAATCTATTTCCGCATTGTGTTGCCACTATTAAAGCCTGCGATGATCGCGATGATGATCTTTACCGCAATCGGTGAATGGAACAACTTTCTCTGGCCTTTGATTATTACGCAATCGCAAGATATGGCTAACTTGCCGGTCGCTCTAGCGTTGTTGAAAAACTCTGGCGCGGGAAATATCGGTACGCAAGGTGTCATCATGGCTGCAGCCTTACTTGTTTCGCTGCCTACGATCATTCTTTACTTCCTCACTCAACGCCACTTCATTAGAGGTATCGCGCTCTCAGGAATTAAGTAAAAAACATGATCACGAGTTCGAAGTTTAAGTTATTGACCGTTGCACTGACTTCGTTATTACTGCTTCAGCTCTCCCCTGCCATCAGCGCTGAGCCGATTAGTTGGAAAGTAATAAATATAAAAGATTCGGTTAAGCCAATCGAATTAGCTTTGACTGGCCTGCCTGTTGTCTCAAATCCGTTTGACCCTGCACAGGCTGATTTATGGGCAACCGTTGTTACGCCAAACAAGACCCAGTACGAGGTACCGCTCTTTTGGTATCAGGAATTTCGCTCAACTGTAAACGGAAATACGCCGTGGTCTACTGCCGTCGGGGAACCTGGTTGGCGGCTTCGATTCCGAAGCGATGCAATTGGTATTCATGAAATAACTCTTCGTGGAGTTATCAACGGCACAAAGGTTTCAGCGCCCACATATTTACTTACAACTGAGGTAAAACATTCTTCGCAAATTCAGATTGCGGGTCGCGGATTCCAGCGTGATAACGCACCATTTGTACCTATCGCCTACAACATTGCGTGGGCCAATCGCCACGAAGAAAAAGTTAAGTATGAAAAGTGGTTCAAAGCAGCTTCAGCTGGTG
>JBILXJ010000021.1:0-11520 GCA_044378655.1 Candidatus Planktophila sp.
AGTAGGCTCAATTACCGCCTGAAAACCGCTTTGAAAGGTCTCATAACTATGGCTGATGCAAGTTTCGACATAACCTCAAAGATCGACCGCATGGAACTAGATAACGCCATTAACCAGGCGATCCGCGAGATCGATACCCGCTTTGATTTCAAGAACACCGGTTCAAAAATCGAACTTGAGGGCGAGAAGATCTCAATCGAAGCCGATACCGAAGAACGCGCTAAAGCAGTTTTAGATGTGGTTAAGGACAAGATGATTAAGCGCGGAGTTTCGCTAAAGCATTTAGATCCCGCTCCCCCACAACTAAGTGGCAAGATTTACAAAATAGCTTGCCCGCTTAAAGAGGGTATATCAACTGAGAACGCTAAGAAAATTGCTAAGTTGATTCGCGATGAAGGCCCTAAGTCAGTTAAGACCCAAATTCAGGGCGATGAACTTCGCGCAACTTCAAAGAGTCGCGATGATCTACAAGCAACCATGGAACTTGTAAAAAATGGTGGCTTTGATTTCGCAGTTCAGTTTACGAATTTCCGTTAATTGAAAAATACTAAGACTGGTCTGATTTTCGGAGTTTCAGCCTACGTACTTTGGGGTTTGTTTCCACTTTATTGGCCACTGCTTGAACCAGCAGGTGCTTTTGAAATTGTTGGACACCGCGCTGTCTGGTCTTTAGTTTTTTGCGCTATTGCTTTATCTATTACCAAAGCAATTAAGCCAGCTATTGCGACTATGAAACGCCCGCGCGTTTTTATCAAGTTATTCGCCGCAACTGCGCTAATTTCCATTAACTGGATTGTTTATATTTGGGCTACCAATAACGGTCACGTGGTTGAAGCTTCGCTTGGTTATTACATAAACCCGATCATAATTATTGCAATCGGCGTCCTCTTACTAAAGGAAAAGATGCGCAAACTTCAGTGGGTCTCGGTTTCAATTGCCGCCTTTGGTGTTTTAGTCTTAACGATTGATTATGGTCGCTTGCCTTGGATCGCACTTGCACTAGCGCTTTCTTGGGGCACTTATGGATTTATCAAGAAGCAGTTAGGCCTTGGCGCACTCGAGGGCCTGGGCATCGAAACCGCGATATCAGCCCCGTTTTACTTGGCTTATCTGGCTTGGATTGGCTCTCAAGGAGATGGTCATTTCACTTACCAGCCAGGATTAACTCTGCTGCTAATTGGCTCAGGCGTTGTTACAGCTATTCCGCTTCTATTGTTTAATGGTGCTGGCAATCGTTTGCCTTACACAGTCATTGGTTTGCTGCAGTTCATTACGCCAACGTTGCAATTCTCAATCGGAGTTTGGGTACGCCACGAAGAGATGTCTCAAGCGCGTTGGGCGGGCTTCTTAATTATTTGGACTGCATTAGTTGTGCTGGCTACGGATCTAGTTAGATCAAGCCGTACGATCGACGACAGCGTCGCAGAGCGAAAATAGCGCACCTGTTGCATCGTTAACTGGCAATGGTCCAAGGGCTGCGCGAGCATCACGAGCAACTTGCATTAACTGCAGACGAGATTGATCTAGCGCCTTGTGGTTGCGCAATTCTTTTAGCACTTGTGCCACAACTTTTTTATCGGCAATTGGCTTTGAGAGCAGTTTCTGTAAATCGCGATCTGCTTTATCCGTTGATTTCATAACATTTAAAGTTACTAACGTGGGTACGCCTTCGAGCAAATCAGTGCCAGGAGTTTTACCTGACTCTTTGGAATCACTCGTAATGTCAATGACATCATCGGCTAGCTGGAATGCGACACCAATCTTTTCGCCAAACTTAGTAACCGTTTCCATAACTTCGGCAGAAGCACCCGAAGTCATTGCGCCAAATCGAGCTGAGGTCGCAATTAACGAACCAGTTTTATCGGCGACCACTTGTAAATAATGTGCCAATGGATCTTCGCCTTTTTGTGGTCCTTGGGTTTCCATAATTTGCCCAATAACCAAACGCTCAAATGTGCGAGCTTGTAAGCGAACTGCTTCAGGGCCTAAGTCGGCTAAGAGATCAGACGCTTTAGCAAAAAGGTAATCACCGGTCAGAATTGCGATGGTATTTCCCCAGCGATTATTAGCGCTTTCAACTCCGCGACGGAGCGGGGCTTCGTCCATAACGTCATCGTGATAAAGAGTTGCTAAGTGCGTCAGCTCGCAAACTACTGCAGCCTCTAGAATTCCGCGCTTATGCGGATCGCCATAATGTGAAGTTATCAGCGTTAAAAGTGGCCGCAAACGCTTACCGCCCGCGGTCACGAGGTGGCGACTGGTTTCAACAACTAGCGGATAGTTTCCTTCGATCTGACTGCGCAACAAATCTTCAACTTCTGCCATTGCGGCAGAGAGCGAGACCTCAAGTTCATTAGAGAGATTCGGGATCCCGAGAGTGGCCATTAGCGAATAAAGATTGCGAGTGGCTTAATGAAGTCTAGAAGAGGTGCCGGGAATACGCCCAGAGCAACTGTGATTGCTAGTGAGATGATGATGGTTAGTCGAGTAAGGATTGATGGAATAACCACGCTGGTGCCATCTTCAGTTGCATCAGTAAAGAACATCAAAACAATTACGCGAATGTAAAAGAAAGCTGCGATTGCACTTGAGAGCACGCCAACGATTACAACCGCAGTTGCACCACTTTCATATGCTGCTGAGAAAATTGCGAACTTTCCGATGAAACCTGAAGTTAGCGGAATACCAGCAAATGCAAGTAAGAAGAAAGCGAATGCTGAAGCCACCCATGGCGAACGCTTTCCGAGTCCGGACCAACGATTGAGATCGCTAACTTCACCACTTGAGTCGCGGACCAAAGTTACGATTCCGAATGCACCAACAGTTGCAACACCGTAGGCGAATAAATAATAAATTGAAGCTTCGAGGCCAGCTTTATTAAGCGCAATCACACCTGTAAGTAAGAAACCAGCATGTGCGATCGATGAATAAGCCAACATGCGCTTTACATCGCGTTGTGAAATTGCAACGAGCGAGCCAAAGATCATGGTGATAATTGCGATGACCATAAAGAATGGTCGCCATTGCCACTCTGCTTCGCCCAAGACAGTGTAGAAAATACGAAGCATCGCACCAAAGGCTGCAACTTTGGTTGCTGCAGCCATGAAACCAGTAATCGGGGTTGGTGCACCTTGGTAAACATCAGGAGACCAAGCATGGAAAGGCACTGCGCCAACTTTAAAGAGTAGGCCAATAGCTACAAAAGCCATGCCCAACAAGAGAATTATGTCGTTTCCGGTGCCACCAACTACGGCCGCGTGAATTCCGGCAAAGCTCACGGTTCCTGCGTAGCCATATAGATAAGCCGCACCGAATAGGAAGAAGGCAGATGAAAAAGCGCCAAGTAAGAAGTACTTAAGCGCTGCTTCTTGCGATGCTAGGCGACGATGACGAGATAGACCCGCCATTAAATAAAGAGGAAGCGAAAGAACTTCGAGGGCCACGAATAAAGTGATCAAGTCACTAGAAACCGGGAAGAGCAACATTCCGGCAACTGCAAAGAGAGTAAGTGGATAAATCTCAGTTAGAACAGTGCCGCTTTGAGTTGCTTGACGCTCTTCTTCCGAACCTGGAAGCGCTGCTGCGCTAGAAGTGAAATTGTCTTGATCGGCAATTAAGAAGATGGAGATAATTGCAATAACTAAAATCGCGCCTTGAAACAATAAGCCAGGACCATCAATTACTACCGAACCCATTGCCGCAGTAGTTGAGGTTAAATCGCGGATTCTAATAACTTGAATCAAAGCCAGAATCAGAGTTGCAAGTGCAACACCTAACTGCACAACTGGGCGTCGTGTTTTGCCTACAAAAGCTTCAATTAGCACACCGATTAGCGCGCCACCCAAAATTATTAAAATTGGGGCTATTAGTGAGTACTCAAGTGTTGGTGAGTTAAAGACCATGTTATTTACCCTCAACTGTCGGCACTGGATCGGTGAAACCTAATTGCGAGTTAACGTGCGCTGCCGCTGGGTTAATCACATTTAACAAAGGTGCTGGATAGAAACCAAGTGCGATGATTGCCGCGAGCACTGGTGCAATCGCAATCTTTTCGCGCAGATTTAGATCAGGTAAATTCTCGTTGCCTGGTGTGGTTGGGCCATGAAGTGCGCGTTGGACTGGAATCAAGATATAAAGCGCCGCCAAGATAATTCCAATGGTCGCAATAATTGCAGCCACTGGATAGCGCGTATAAGTGCCTACCAGCACTAGGAATTCGCTTACGAAACTAGATAGACCAGGAAGCGCCAAGCTGGACATGCCGGCTAAGAAGAAGCACCAGGCCATGACTGGAGTTACGCGTTGCAGTCCACCGAAATCAGAGATCGTTGAGGAGCCGCGACGAGCGATCATCCAGCCGCCTACGATAAATAGCGCAGCGGTAGAGAAAGCGTGGTTGAACATGTAAAGAGTTGCACCTGATTGGCTCTGCGATGTCATCGCAAAGATTCCCATCGTGATGAAACCAAAGTGCGAGATCGAAGTAAATGCAATTAAGCGTTTTAGATCTTTCTGACCGATTGCCAAGATGGCACCGTAAATAATTGAGATAACAGCTAAGACGATAATTACTGGTGTGAAAGTTTTACTTGCCTCTGGGAAGAGAGTTAAGCAATAACGAATCATTCCGAAAGTACCGACTTTATCGAGCACGCCTAGCAAGAGAACTGAAGTTCCTGGTGTTGCAGATGAGGCTGCATCTGGCAACCAGGTATGGAATGGCCAAAGTGGTGCCTTGATTGCAAAGGCGATGAAGAAGCCCAGGAACAAAAAGTTCTGTGTTGTCGAACTCATCTCTAGATTCGCTAGCTTTGCTAAATCAAAAGTATGACCGCCTTGATCGCCCGACATTACATAGAGCGCAATGATTGAAGCGAGCATTAATAGTCCGCCGAACAAGCTGTAGAGCAAGAACTTAACTGCGGCTGCAGATCGTTCGCCGGTGCCGTATCCCCCGATTAAGAAATAAACCGGAACTAACATCGCTTCGGAATACATCGGTAGCACTAAATACGCCGATCATCATGGTTTCTAAAACCAGAATCAGAATGTAGAAAGTCTTAACGCTCCAACGGCCACCTTGAGCTTCATTCCAACCAGCCAGAATCACGATTGGCGCCAAAATAACTGACATCAAAATCAATACGAGCGAGATTCCATCAACACCCACGGCGTAATTAATGCCAAATGAAGGGATCCAGCTGCGAACTTCAACGAACTGCAGATCAACGTTATCGCGTTGGAATTGCACAGCCATCGCAATTGCTGAAGCAGCAGTAACCAAGGTGGTACCGAATGCGAATTGCTTGGCACGCAGTTCGGCGCTCTTGGGCAAGGTTGCTAGTAACACTGCGCCAATTAGTGGCAGCAGCGCCGTCATTGAAATCCAATTGATGGTCATTGTGTAATCACCCAGATTCCAAGCACGATAGCGGCAGCGCCAACCAGAATTAGCGCCGAATAACTGCGGACATAACCAGTTTGGGATTTACGTAGCCCAGCGCCAGAACCAATTGCCATAGCGCTAACACCATGTACAGCACCATCGATAACTTTCTCATCGACGGCAATAAGGGTCTTGGTAAGTGCTTGGCCAGGACGCATAAAGATTGCTTCGTTAGCAGCATCTTGTAATAAGTCTTGGCGGGCGAATCGAGTCAGCAGTGAAACATTCTCTGGTGCTACAGCTTCAACTGGGCGACGTACATACATCATGACTGCAATTGAAATTCCGATCAAAACAATAGTTAGCGCAATGCCTGAAACTACGATCGGTGGAAGTAGGTAAGAGTGTTCTTCATGGCCATGTGAAGCGACAACTGGTTCTAGCCAATGAACCAAAGCATCTCCGCGAGTAAACAAGAATCCGGATGCAACAGAACCAATTGCCAAAATTGCCATTGGTAGCCACATCAAAACAGGTGACTCGTGTGGATGTGCTTCGTCATCCCAACGCTTGGTGCCGGTGAAAGTAAGAATCATTACGCGCGTCATATAGAAAGCAGTAAGTCCGGCGCCGAAAAGGGCGATTGCGCCTAAGAGAATTCCCTTTACTCCGCCCGCATTTAGCGCAGTTTCAATAATCATATCTTTGGAATAGAAACCAGCAAACGGTGGAATACCGATAATTGCCAGATAGCCAAGACCAAAAGTAATAAATGTGATCGGCATAAACTTACGTAAAGCGCCATATTTACGCATATTTACTTCATCATTCATGCCATGCATAACTGAGCCAGCACCAAGGAACATGCCCGCCTTAAAGAAACCGTGAGTTAGCAAGTGCATGATTGCGAAGGCATAACCAACTGGGCCCAGGCCAGCAGCTAAAGTCATGTAACCGATCTGCGACATAGTTGATGCAGCCAGTGCTTTCTTAATGTCATCTTTAGCAGTTCCGATAACGGCACCAAAGAGCAAGGTAATCGCGCCGACGATGACAACTAATAGTTGTGCAGTTGGTGCTTCATCGAAAATAAAGTTTGAGCGAGTAATCAAATAGACGCCAGCTGTAACCATGGTCGCAGCGTGGATAAGAGCAGATACCGGAGTTGGACCAGCCATCGCATCGCCGAGCCAAGCTTGCAATGGGAATTGCGCAGACTTACCAGCCGCTGCGATCAACAGCATGATGCCAATAGCGGTCAAAGTTGCAGTTGAAGTGTTAGGCGCAGCTTCCTTGATGCCTGAAAATGAGACGGTGCCCATTGAAGCAAAGGCGATCATGATCGCAAGCGATAGACCTAAGTCGCCAACGCGGTTCATTACGAAAGCTTTTTTGGCAGCTGTTGCGTACGTTGGCTTTTGATTCCAGAAACCAATCAATAGATACGAAGCTAAACCAACGCCTTCCCAGCCGACGTAAAGATTCAAGTAGGAATCACCAAGAACTAGAAGCAGCATTGAAGCAATGAAGAGATTTAAGTAAGCAAAGAAACGGCGGCGATCTAGATCATGTGACATGTACGAGATCGAGTAGATATGGATCAAAGTGCCGACGCCCGTAATTAGCAGAACGAAGCAGATTGAAAGTTGGTCTAGTAAAAGTGAGGCATCAACGTTAAAAGAGCCGACGCTGATCCAAGAGAAGAGTTTCTGGGTCATTGCGCGCTCTTCAGTTGGTTGAGCCAACATCTGCGTAAATAGATAAGCGCCAACCGCAAATGAGCTAGCCGAAGCCAAAGTGCCTAGTAAATGCCCCCATTTATTGGCTTTGCGGCCAGCCAGCAGCAATACCGCAGAGCTAAAGAGCGGAATAGCAATTAAGTAAACAATTAGATTTGAAGTCATTGGAGTTATCGCTTCAACAGGTTGGCATCATCAACTGATGCTGATCGACGGGAACGGTAAATAGTCACAATAATTGCTAGGCCGACTACAACTTCGCACGCCGCAACGACCATGGTGAAGAAGGCCACTACTTGACCTTCTAAGTTGCCATTGATTCGTGAGAAAGTTACAAAAGATAAATTGGCTGCATTTAGCATTAGCTCAATACACATGAATACAACGATTGCATTGCGACGAATAACAACACCCACAGCGCCGATTGTGAAAAGTAGCGCTGATAGGTACAAATAATTAGCGGAATCCATTACTTATCCTCCGCAGCATTGTCATTTTTATCTAGTTGATACTGGGCTGAATCCAACATATCGCCACGTGCTTTCAACGTTGCTGAAATTGAGGAAGGCGCTGGAGTTCCATCTGGCAATAACGCTGGAACATCTACGGCATTGTGCAATGCGAATACACCCGGGCCAGGTAAGCCAGCAGCTGCGGCTAAGGAACCAGAACGGAAACGCGCTTGTGATTGTTCGCGTTGTGAAACTCGCTTCACTGTGCGCTCGTGATGTGCCAAAACCATGGCGCCAACGGCTGCGGTAATTAGAAGTGCTGAGATAACTTCGAATGGGAACACATAATCACTGAAAATTAATTGTGCTAAACCTTCAACATTTCCATCGGAATTCGCATCAGCTAAACCAGTTGCAGGGCGACCTAAAGTTGCGCGACCCAAAAGCGAAATTAGTAGCCCACCAAAACCAACTGATGCGGTAACTGCAATCCAGCGCAGACCCTTGATGGTTTCAGTTAGTGATTCCGAAGAATCCACACCAACTAACATCAGAATAAATAGGAAGAGCATCATTACAGCGCCGGTATAAACCACGATCTGAACAATGCCTAGGAAAGCAGCGCCCTGGGCTATGTAGAAGATAGCCAAAGTGACCATTACCCAAGCGAGCAAAATTGCTGAGTGCACTGCTTTTTTCACTGTCAACATACCGATTGCGGCAACAACAGCCAATGGTGCCAAAATGTAGAAGAGAACTGCTTCGGGATTGGCAGTTTGACCTAACTCAAGTGCGTAATTAATCATTTGTTGACCTCCTGTGACGGATGTGAACCCTTGATCTCGTTCTTGTAGTAATTCGTATCAGTTGTGTTTGGATACATTGGATGCGGAGGCAGCAACATTCCAGCACGAAGTGGCCCTAGCAAATCATCTTTTTCAAAAATTAACTTTGCGCGAGTTTCATCAGCTAATTCGTATTCATTAGTCATGGTTAGCGCACGTGTTGGACAGGCTTCGATGCAGAGACCACAGAAAATACAACGCAAATAATTGATTTGGTAAACGCGACCATAGCGCTCACCTGGAGACATGCGATGTTCATCGGTGTTATCGGCACCTTCAACATAAATCGCATCTGCTGGGCATGCCCAAGCACAAAGTTCGCAACCAATGCACTTTTCTAATCCGTCGTCATAACGATTGAGTTGATGGCGGCCATGGAAACGCTCTGCCGTTGGTTCTTTAACTTCTGGATAGTTAACTGTGTTTACTTTCTTAAACATCGTCGCGAAAGTAACCCAGAAACCTTGCATCTGGCTGAATAGGCTCTTCGGCCCATTCTGCTCGATCTGGGCGAACTCAACATCGTTTACGGAGATCTCTTTCTTATTCATCGGTTCGATGTGATCAGACATTATTGATCTCCTTTCTTTCCAGTCGAAACATTGATAGTTGAGACCTTGATTGGAAGTTGTGGAACTGCGAATTCTGGTTCGGAAACTTCGGCATGTGGTGCGTTCTTCTTCTTATTCTTGGCGTTTTCGAATCCGAAATTAACCAACATAACAAGAAGCACGATGCCGCTGGCAAAGGCCACTGTGGTTGTTCTTGGCGCACCATTTTGGGAAAGAACGCGCAATGTGGCCACGATCATGATCCAAGCTAATGAGGCCGGAATCAGTACTTTCCAGCCAAATTGCATGAACTGGTCATAACGCATGCGAGGCAATGTGCCGCGCAACCAGACGAATACGAAGAAGAAAAGAATTACCTTGGCGAAGAACCAGACCATAGTGAACCAGCCACCTAGCCACTGTTCTGTAAAGCCAAGACCTGGAGGTGCTTTGTAGCCACCAAGGAACAAAGTTGTAGCAAGTGCTGAAACCGCAATGATGTTTACATATTCAGCTAAGAAGAAGAGTGCGAATTTAAGTGAGGAATATTCAGTGTGGAAACCACCAACTAATTCGCCTTCGGCTTCAGCTAAGTCAAATGGTGCACGGTTTGTTTCGCCGACCATTGATATTGCGTAAATGATGAATGACGGGAAGAGAACTACTGCGTACCACCACTGGCTCTGTGCTTCAACAATTTCTGAAGTAGACATTGAACCGGCATAAATAAAGACCGCAACTAGTGAAAGACCCATCGCAATTTCATAGGAAATTACTTGAGCACTCGAGCGCAAGCCACCGAGTAGCGGATAGGTAGAACCAGATGACCAGCCCGCTAATACGATGCCATAAACACCAATTGATGCAATCGCCAAAACATAAAGAACGCCGACTGGAATATCGGTTAGCTGCATCGCAGTAACTTTTCCAAATAAGGTAACTTCGCCGGAGAAAGGAATTACCGCAAATGCCATAAAGCAGGTAGTTACGCTAATGATTGGCGCAACGATGAAGACGACTTTGTCGGCAGCAGCTGGAATTAAATCTTCCTTAAGTGCTAACTTGACGCCATCGGCTAAAGATTGAATTAATCCGAATGGACCAACCCGGTTAGGCCCAAGTCGCTGTTGCATACGTGCAACTAAACGACGTTCGCCCCATACCGACATAAGTGTCAGAAGTACGCATAAAGCAAAGACCAACAGGGCTTTTACCCCGATTAGCCAGCCTGGATCATTTGCGATTAATTGAGCGTTTGTCATGCTTTCACCACCGTTACTACTGAATTATGCGCGACCCCTAAATTGGCAAGCAGTTGAGATCCGGCAGAGTTGCGCGGTGCCCACACTGCATCGTCATGAATATTTTCAACCAAGGCTGCCAACATTACCCAGCCATTGCCATTTGAAATTCTTAACAAATCGCCGTCAACAACACCAAGGGCTGCTGCACGCTTTGGTGAAATAACCGCAACTGTGCGACGAGCTGTACCAGCTAAATTCTCTTCACCCTTTTGCAGAGTTCCAAGATCAAGCAAGCGACGCCAAGAAGTTAGTACAGCTTGGTCTCCAGATACTGAGTGCGCGCTCGCTGCCGAAACGTTTGGTGTGGCAACTGATGCGCCATCCCAGTTTCCAATTGAAGCGATTTCTTTTGCAGCGTTAGCAACTGTGCCGAGGGAAATGGAATGACCCAACTCATCGGCAATCATGGAAAGAATTCTTAGGTCACTCCGATTTAGCGATTCAACAGCCGTGTCGAACTGACGAGCACGGCCTTCCCAGTTAAGGAACGATCCGCTCTTTTCAGTTATTGCGGCAACCGGCAAAATCACATCGGCGTACTTGGTTACTTCGCTATTGGCGATCTCAAGAGAAACTACAAATGCTTTTTCAAGTGCTGCAATTGTTGCGGTTGGGTTTGTGCCATCAAGCGGATCAATGCCACCGATTAGTAGCGCTTTAATTTTTTCGCTATTTACATCAGCGATGATCTGATCAGCGCTACGGCCAATCTCACTTGGTAGTGAATCGACGTTCCAGAGAGATGCAATATCAACTCGAGCTGCTGCATCAGATACCGGGCGACCACCAGGTAGCAAATTGCCAATGGCACCAGCTGCAAGAGCACCACGTTCACCTGCGCGACGTGGAATCCAGGCCAATTTTGCGCCAGTGCGATCAGCTAGCGCAGCCGCAGCGCTTAATAATCCAGCACTTTCAGCGGCGCGCTCGCCCACCAAAATCACTGACTTACCAGTTAGCTCTTGAGTAGCTACCGCAGCTGCTTCTTGGCCAGGCTGCACGCAAATGAAGTTAGCGCTTAGTTTTTCAACAGCGATTGATTCTTTGCTGCCGATTGAAGTCACCTTTAGCGCGCGCTTTTTAAATTGCTTATTAATGCGTAGGAAAACAATTGGCGATTCTTCTTCAGGTTCAAAACCAACTAGAAGGACGTGGTCAGCTTTATCAATATCGCGATAAGTAGTTGAGTTGTTAACTACGCGAGCAGCTAAAAATTCACGTTCTTCATCGGAAGAAATTCGGG
>JBILXJ010000022.1:0-11518 GCA_044378655.1 Candidatus Planktophila sp.
AAAGAGCGAATCTTCGCTACCGGTTTTCGGGCGGATTAGAAGAAGCGGCTGCATACCTGCATCGGAAATAGCTGTTGTAAAACCTTGAACAACCAGACCCCAGAATGGATTTAAGAAGAATTCTTCGCTGGACTCTTCAAGCACAAGGGCAACAAGTCCGCTTCGCCCACCTGCCAGTCTGCGAGCAGTGGTATTTGGAACGAAGTTATATTTCTTAATTGCTTTGCGGACAGCCTTTTCAGTCTCTGGTGAAACTTTCGCGCTGCCATTAATTACACGGGAAACCGTGGCACGACTGACCCCAGCAGTTTCAGCAACTAAATCAATAGTTACTTCAACGCTTCGGGAAGTGTTCTTTGCGGCCACTGGGCAATTCTATGTGAATTAAAGAGATGTGGCTATAAAAACATTTGCCAGCGTAAGAGCGATAAGCCCAGCCCAAACACAAGTTGAAACTTCTGATTTCTTCTTATTCTTAATTGTCAGTCCCAAGATGACGAGCAGAATCAAAAACTTAATGCCGACCACTGCGTGATCAGGTGCCTCATATTTAACTGGATCTGATGCGTACAGTGAAGAATTAATCCCTACTAAGGCAATGCCAGCAACCAGAGCTGTGAGCATTGAATGAAGGAAGCCAACGTGTATGGACTTCTTAGGTTTAGGCAGTTGGGTCAGAAGTAGAACCAGACCGCCCACCACAGCGAGAATATGGATAACTAGAAAAATGGTTTTAACAGTGCTCATGTGAAAATAATAGAGGCGAGGGAGAGGTATTCATGGCCATTTCACTGAATTAAGGAGCATAATTTGGATATGGCAACTACCAAGAAGGCTCCCGTAAAGAAAGCAGTAGCTAAGGTCCCAGCTAAAGCTCAAGTAATTCAACCGATTTATCAGCAATCAAGAATTGATTGGCGTTCGCTCTATCTTTACGCCGTCTGCTTGATCACTCTTATGGTCTGCCTATTCTCGCTAGTTTCATTGATTAGAAGTGGTGTAAATGTCGCCTATCCGGATCCAGCTTATGTTGATCCCTACGCAACTGCACCAAAAGTAGATTCAGCGGTAATTGCAGAGCAAGTTAAAGATCAGAACCAACGGCAAGCCGTAAAAAGCGCGATTGACGCGGTTACCACTCTGATTATTGCTGGGCCGTTGTATGCATATCACTGGCGTTTAGCTCGCAAATAAGTTGCATGCAAAAATCTAAGTATGCATTGGCTATTGCCGCGCTTCTTGCTTTTGGACTAGTTCCGGCACAAGGCGCACTTAAAGTTGCAAAGATCTACGATGGCGACACCGTGACTATGGCTGATGGTATGAAGATTAGACTTTTACAAATTGATGCTCCAGAACTAGCCGAAGGTGAATGCTTTGCCAAAGAATCCAAAGCCGCACTAGTTACTCTCTTAGCTAAAAAAGGAACGGTTACCCTAAAAGCAGATCCGGCATCAGCTTCATATGATCGCTTTGGTCGGGCCTTGCGATATATCTTCGTTGGAAAAATAAATGTGAATCTTGAGATGGTAAAAATCGGAGCAGCAGCTCCATATTTCTATCAAGGCGAAAAAGGAATTTATTCGAAAGCGATGCTGAAAGCCGCGCAAGATGCCAAGTTATACAAAGTAGGGCTATGGAAATCATGCCCGGGCACGCAACTCGTTCCCACTAAAGCAATAACAACCTATAAAGCTGTTGGAACGCCTGTTGCTACGCCAGCCACCGCGCCAAGTGCTAGCAGCAGTTGTGATCCGAACTATGCCGGCTGTATTCCGATGTTTCCACCAGATTTGAATTGCAGCGATATCAAAACACTAGGTTTAGCGCCCGTAACAGTTATTGGTAAAGACCCGCATCGCCTCGATGGCGATGGCGACGGGCAAGCCTGTACTAGCTAGTTATTCCACCGCAATCTAGTTATTCCACCACCAGGGATCATTGCCGGTTGATGAATTAACCAACAATGATTGACGTCTAAAGAACCGGCGGATTGATGCTGGCCCCATGCGCGAGCCGCCAATGCCAGAGTGTTTGAAAGCTTGTTTTTCACCTTCATGCATAATCGCTGTTAATGAAGCATCATTAATACTGATTGCACCAGCATCAATCTGGCGCCCGATGCGCATTCCATCTTCAAGAGTTTCAGCGAAAACAGATCCGGATAGACCGTAGATAGTTGCATTTGCGAGCTCAATTGCTTGCGCTTCAGATTCAACTTTCATAATTGGCAAGATCGGCGCAAATGTTTCGGCAGTCATGATCTTCATGCTGTGATCAACGTTTACCAAGATTGTTGCTTCTAGAAAATATCCACCACCAAGTTGTTTAACTTGGCCACCACTAAGTGCAGTTGCACCCTTTGCATAAGCATCAGCTAAATGATCTTTAATTGTTTCGACTTGATCAATTGCGATAATTGGGCCAAGGGCTCCGCTATCTAGGTCTGGATAATTAATCCCAATATTGTTTGCCAGCGCTGCGATCTTGCCTATGAAATCATCATAGATATCGGCATGGGCGTAAACACGTTCGATTGATAAACATGATTGACCAGCGTTTCCAGTTCCACCCCAGAGAATTCCAGCTGCAGCGCGATCAATATCAGCACCCGGAAGAACTATTGCTGGGTCTTTGCCGCCAAGTTCTAATGAGACAGGCGTGAAAGCTTTAGCGCCGGCGGCTGCAATTAACTCGCCGACTTCAGTGCTGCCAGTAAAGCAAACGAAATCAACTTGAGGAATTAACGCTTGGCCGACTTCGGCGGCACCTTCAATAGTTCCAAAGAGATCGCGAAGTACTGGAACACGTTCAATTGAGCGCGCTAGTGGCGCTAAGAAACGAGGCGTAACTTCACTTGGCTTAATAATTACGGCGCAACCTGCAGCTAGTGCTGGAATCGCATCAATGCAACCAAGAAGCAATGGGAAATTCCACGGGCTAATGACACCAACTAGTTGATAAGGGCGATAAGAGGGATGAATAGTTACACCAGGCAGTTGTGCTTTCTGGCTTTCTGACTCATCCATCAAAGAAGGTGCCATCTTGGCCCAACGTTCAATGCCAGCCAAAGTTACTTGTAGCTCCAACTTGCTCTCGGTGATGCGACCAGTATCTTCATAAAGTGCCTGGACAATTGCATCGCCCTCTTTTACAAGTTCGGCATGCCACTGCATCAATATCTCGCCGCGCTTTACCGCACCGATTGCTTCCCAGTTCTTTTGGGCACCACGTAACTTGGCAACCAGGGCAGTTAACTCTTCAGAGGTCGGTGCAGCTAAATCACGATCTATTTCGCCAGTTCGCGGGTTACGAACTTTTACATCTGAATCTAATCGTGACATTACTTAGTAGCCCTCATTGCCTTCGTAGATTCCTAGTTCTTGCATCTTCTTAATAACGCTAGTTTGGCGCTCTACAAAGAACGAACGCTGTGGCTCATTAGTTAATAACGCATTGGCTGAAACCACATCAACTGCGCCATAAACCGAAGCCCAAAGTTGAGACTTGTTGCGAGAGAGCGTGTTGCTCATTCCTGGCTTATTGCGAGTGCGACGAAGTGCCATGACATCAATAGCTGCATGAGCGTTCATAGTTTCGCCATATCCAGCTTCACATAGAACCAGACCGTTGTAATCTACAACTTTGCTCATGCCATCAGTTGAATTCATGGGAACTGCTGAGCCATCGAGACCTGCTGAATTCGCTGAAACAACATAGGCATGGTTTTCAAATGCGCGAGCACGTTTTGCAACGTCTTTGGAAGTCAAAGCAGGGGAGCCGACTTCGCTGGTTGAATGGAGGAAGATCTCAGCACCTTTAAAAGCAAAAGCGCGAGCTACTTCAGGATATTGAATTTCCTCACTTGCAATCGTTGCCAAGTTTCCGAACTCAGTGTGTGTCACCGGAAAAACATTTTCGGCGCCATAGATATCGGTGTATTTATCCCAGTAATCCCAAGGCGAAGGCGAGAACATGGAGTGCATGCGGCGATAGCGATGAACTAGTTCGCCTGATGGATCAATAATGAAACAAGCTTGGAAATAGATGCCCGGGAAGTTTGGATCTAGTTCGTAGGTATTTCCAGAGAGGTAAACCTTATTTTTCTGGGCCGAGGCACAAAGCGCGTCATATTCCGGACCATCATGAGAAATCGCACCTTTTTCGGCCCATGCGGCAATGGTGTCGCCAATTGGATAACCGGATAAGAAATATTCAGGCAGCACAACAATACTTAGATCGCCACCTAGCCAACCAGCAGCTGCTTGAATTGTGGCATCGACTCGTTCGACTGAAGCCATGATCGATGCGCGCGCAGATGCAACGTCCATCTTTGCCACACCTTTACCTTTAATCTGCAAAGCCAAGGCACGACCAGCTTTAACTTTTGCAACCGGAGCGCTCTTCTTGGTGCCAATTAAAATAGTCATGATTTTTTCCAATCTCCGGTGCCGTATGGATTCTCAAGTGGAGCCGATACGTGTTCATGCATAATGCGCCATTGTCCATCAGCACCTAATCGAAATACCCAAGTGCCACGAAACTTAAGAATCTTTTCTTGAGCTGGCGACTTGGTGTGAAGATTTATGATTCCCTGTAGCGATGAAATATTTCCTTCGGTAATTTCTACCGGTCCTTCAACCCAGTCATGGTCATAAATTTCAAGATCAGCTCCGTACCAAGCAGTCCAGCCAGCACTCACATTGGTATAGGTGCGCGATGACCAACGCGGCCCTTCGAGAAATACGTAAAGGTCATCACTTTCCTCATAGGTATTGAGAATGCCCGCTAAATCGCGAGTTCTTATCGCAGTGAGCATATTTTCAACGATTTGATGGCCGGGGGTAAGTGTCTCTGACATGCGAAGAAATCTAGCGCAGATCGCTTCTGGGAGAAAGCAAAATTCCAGCCTAAGGAATGGAACGGGTAGTAGAAAGTTAGCCCAATTGCTTGTTTGATAGCCACATGACTATTTCTGGTGAAACTGCCCAAGCACTCTGGTGCACCGCTATTGGCGAGAGTGAGATTCGCCCAACTCCAGTTACGGCAAATCCCGGTGAAGAATTAGTCGATGTAATTATCTGCGATGTGTCACCGCTTGATCGACAAGTTGCCGAAGGTCGTTTTCCGCCAGGGCCACCAATGCCGGTTATTCCAGGAACTACCGGTGTGGTTCGCGATGCAGCAGGCAAACTTTATTTCGCATTCGTTGAAATGCGTGGTGGCGGATTATTCTCACCCGGAATTCATCGCACAGTCGCATCAGTTCCACGCGATGTGCTTTTTGAAATTCCTGCCGGAGTTAGCCACAAAGATGTAGCAGCAGGTTTCACTGGAATCGTTACCGCATTAGCTATTTTGGATCACACAATTAAGATTCAAAAAGGTCAGAGCGTTTTGATTCTTGGTGCTAATCGTGGTGTGGGTGGCGCAGCAGTTGAAGTTGCACTCGCTCGCGGAGCACATGTTATTGCAGCGGCGCGCGAACCAATTAACATTCCAGGTGTTGATTATGTTTCCTACGACGAGATGCCAGCAAAAGTTATGGAGCTAACTGGCGGTAAAGGCGTGAGCGGCATTATTGATGGGCTAGGCGGCGAGATCACAAACAAAGCACTTATGTGCGGTGGCGCTGATTGCAAACATGTTTTGCTTGGCTTTAGCGCTGGTGTGCAATTGCCACTTATTGCGCCAAGATTCTTAGGTACTGAGCACCAATTAATCGGCTATAACTTATTGCGTCGACCTTGGCCGCTAATCGCAGAGCTCATGGGAGAAGCCATGGAATTCTTAAAAGCTGGCAAATGTATTCCGCAAATTGCTCAAGAACTTCCTTTTGCCAGTGCGCCAGAAGCCTTTAAAACCGCCGCTAGCAAGCAAGGTCGCACCTTGATTGTTATGCAAGAGATCTAGAAAGGTATCGCTATGTCTGCCAACGATTATGACTTAATCATTGTGGGTGCCGGAACTGCTGGTATTCCATGCGCAGTAGCGGCTGCAGAAAATGGTGCCAAGGTTTTGTTGCTCGATAAAGCCGATGATATTGGTGGCTCACTTCATACATCTGGTGGCCACATGTCAGCAGCTGGAACTCGTCGCCAGAAAGAGAAAGGCATAGTCGATAGCGTTGAATCGCATCGCGCAGATATCGATCGCATTTCAAATGGTGGGGCTCGCAAAGATTTAGTCAATCTAGCGACCGATCTAGCTGCGCCAGGCTTGGACTGGTTAGAAGATAATGGTTTTGAGTTCGCTCCTGAAGCACCAAGAATTGTTTATGGCCATGAGCCTTACTCAGTAGCTCGAACTTATTACGGACCCGAGGCAGGCCGAAGTATTCTCAAAGTTCTGCGTTCACTTTTGGAAAAGGCAATTGCTAGCGGAAATGTTGAACTGCGTTTAAACACGGCAGTTAAGTCCTTAACGACAAAAGATGGTGCAGTTGTTGGAGTAGAACTTTCAGATGGCAGCAAAGTAACTGCCAAAAATACAGTTCTTGCCTCAGGTGGGTTTGGTGCTAATGCTGAATTATTTGAAGAACTAGAGAAAGCAACTTTAGTTAGTGCATCTTGGCCAACTTCAACTGGTGATGGAATTTTAATGGCGCGCGAGATTGGCGCAGCAATTGCTGGTGCGGGTACTTATCTGCCTACCTTTGGTGGCCTGCCATCACCCGATGGCACCGGTCGCGTGCGATGGACAGATCGCCCACTATTAGTTGCTTCAGAGCGACCACCTTATGAAATCTACGTAGATAAATCTGGCAACCGTTGGGTGGCCGAAGATGAAGAAAGTATTGATGTTAAAGAGCACGCGCTAACTGGTATCGAAGCTATGACATTCTGGACTATCTTCGATTCTGTCGGAATGCAAAATAGTCAGCCAATGGTGGTCGATTGGTCGATTGAAAAGTTCAAAGAGCAAGCCAACGTGCTGCCAGGCGTTTTTGCCGGCGAGACGCTTGAAGAATTAGCCAAGAACGCTGGCATTAGTGCTTCAGGTCTAGCGGCTTCGGTTGCAAAGTACAACGCAGATTTAGCTGCAGGCAACCCTGATCAGTTTGGACGAAAGTTTCGCCCAGCGCCGATTGAAAAGGGACCGTTCTATTCGTTGCAAAATCATGCAGTCACACTAATTACGTTCTCGGGAATTGATGTCGATGCTGATTTGCGAGTGCGCAAGAGCAGTGGCGAAGTAATTCCAAATCTGTACGCAGCCGGCGAAGTTCTTGGTTCGGCTGCAACTATGGGGCAATCATTTGTGGGCGGCATGTTGGTGATGCCTTCAATTACTTTTGGAAAGTTATTAGGCCAACGCTTAAGCACGCATTAACTAAGCACGCATTAACATTGCGGCAGTCGTTGTTGCCAAGATATCACCACGTTGGTTCGTAATTTCCCACGCAAAGTTTGCAATCGCTTTATCGCCCTTGGAAGTTGGGGTTCGATCAAGTTCGGTTAGTTCTAGGGTTACGAAGTCGCCCGCAAATGCTGGTTTTAAGAAGAGAGTTTCGCTTAATCCAACCAAAGCAATCGCGTCATCGATGAGACCGCTGTTCTCGGCAGCTCCACCAGCAAGCAATAGCAGGGCTTGGCCAGGTAGCGGCAGTGCTGCCATGCCAGAGTTCTTTGCTACTTCTAAGTCGCTAAATAGCGGGTGGGTGTAATTTCCGACTCGAACTAAAGTTGAGCGAAGTTCTTCGGTGATCTCAATCGCAGTTGTCATAGCCAATTTGGTTTACGTCCCTCTTTATATGAGTTAAATCCTTCAGCGGCCATCGGGTCGTTCAGTAAGAATTCCCGGAATAACCCAATTTCAACTTCCCAACTTTGCTTATTTGTTAAACCCTGGGTTTGGGTAAAACCGGCTTTAGTTTTAGCTAGCGCATTGCGAGGCGATCTATTAAATGTTGAAACTAACTTGTTAACGGCATCGGTTAATTCGCTGCGGGGGACCGAGGTAAGTGCCAGTCCTGCAGCTACTGCTTCTGGTCCAGTTAAGGTGCCTGCGCTAAAAAGCAGTGCCTTTGCTCGCTGTTCACCTAACTTGTTGCGGCTACGAAAAGTCGCACCTGCACCAGGTGGCAAACCACTTGCCACATGTAGATCACCGATGCGAGCTTCATCAGCTATGACAACTAAATCTGCCGCAACTAAAATTTCAAAACCACCAGCACGGGCAAATCCATTAACCGCAGCAATCACAGGGACGTCGAGTGATTCGAGTCGCAATAAAACTTTATGAACTGAAGTTACGAATGGAATAAAAACACCATCAATATCGGCAAAACATTTTCCTAAGAATTCAATATCCATGCCAACCGAGAAATTTTCGGTTGTTCCACCCGATGAACCAGTGATAACTAAGGCTCTAATGCTTTGATCCTTTTCAACTTCATCGCAAGCAGAATTTAAGCCAGCAATAACGTCAGGAGTGAGAGCATTCAAATCATCTGGTCGATTGATTGTGATCCACAGGGCGGAACGATCTCGAGTTATTGCTGTCGAATTAGTACTCAAAAGGTTGCCCTACCTTCACGTATGAGAGAGAATTACATTATTGGAACAGCGTCTCAATAGGTGGAAAAGACTATCTGGCTTCGAAACCGCTGCCAAGTGAGGAGTTTAATCATGGGTTTGAAAATTACTTATGCACCATGGGGTGAATCCCTTGCCGAGTTAGTTGATGCCGCACAACGTGCCGAGAAAGCTGGCGCTGAAGTTGTTTGGGTTCCAGAGTTACATCGCAGCGCAACTGTTTCTGCCGCAGCAATGGCGGCTGGTACTTCAACAATTGGAATTGGAACCGCAATTGCATTGGCATTTACTCGCAGCCCACTGATCACTGCACTCGAAGCACTTGATATCGATGAGATGAGTAACGGTAGATTTATTTTAGGTTTGGGTAGTGGTGTTGAACGCTTAAATCAGGATTGGCACAATGCTCGCTGGGGAAAGCCAGTTGCGCATATACGCGAGACAGTAGCGATTGTGCGACAGATCATTGCGCAATCACATTTAGGTGAGCGCATGACATTTGAAGGCGAGTTCGAACGTATTGATATTCGTGGCTTTACTCGCCCGTTCACTCCAGCACGAACAAACATTCCAATTTATCTAGGAGGCATGGGTCCAGTTATGACCAAGCTCGCTGGCGAAATTGGCGATGGTTGGATCTCACATGAACTTTGTTCACCAAAGTATCTTGGCGAAATGCTGGGACCTTGGCTGACCGAAGGCCGCGAGAAATCTGGCCGCGATAGCGACAAACTAGATATCGTCGTTTCAGCTGCGTGCGCGATCGATAAAGATGCCAAGCAAGCAAAGCGTTGGGCAGCTGGCTTAATTGGTTTTTATGCAACCGTTAAAACATATGCAGATTTCTTTGAATTCCACGGCATGCTCGATCAACAAAATGCCGTGATTGAGAAGTTCCGCACTGGCGTTTCTAGTGATGACTTAGGAGATGTCGTGCCTGATGAGATGGTCGATGCCCTTACTTTGGCCGGCGATACCGATGAAGTCATTGAAAAGATTGCTCGCTACGAAGGCTTGGCTAACACCGTTAAGTTAAGCCCACCTACTCATGGACTAGCTAATGCAACTGTGCGTCAAGCTCAAAATCAAATTATCGAAATGATTCCAAGTTTGGTCAGAGGCTAATTCGATGTTGCCATTAGCTGATGTGCGAATTCTTTCAGTTGAACAGTACGGTGCTGGGCCTTTTGCAACTGTTCATCTAGCAGACATGGGCGCTGAAGTTATTAAGGTTGAAGATCCATCAGTTGGTGGAGATGTAGGCCGATATGTGCCGCCATATGCCGAAGGTGAAGATTCTTTATTCTTTGAATCTTTTAACCGCAACAAGAAGTCAATCTCAATTAATTTAAATACTCCAGCTGGGCGAGCAGTATTTGAAGATTTAGTGAAAGTCTCTGATGTGGTTTACAGCAATCTTCGCGGCGATGTGCCAAAGAAGATGCGCATTACTTACGACGACTTGAAACATCTAAATCCAAAAATTGTTTGTTGCTCATTAACTGGTTTCGGCATGACCGGGCCACGCTCTCAAGAACCTGGCTATGACTATATTTTGCAAGGTTTAGCAGGCTGGATGGATCTAACTGGTGAACCTGATGGTCCACCAACAAAATCTGGTTTATCAATGGTTGATTATTCAGGTGGTTTGATTTCAACAATTTCATTATTGGTGGCACTGCATGCTGCTCGTCGCGACGGAGTCGGCATGGATTGCGATGTTAGTTTGTATGACACCGCAATCGGAATGCTTACTTATCCAGCTGCTTGGCATCTAAATGCTGGCTTCGAACCTGTTCGCACTCATCATTCAGCCCACCCTTCGCTTGTGCCTTTCCAAGCATTCGAAGCATCTGATGGTTGGTTGATTGTTGGTTGCGCCAAAGAGAAGTTCTGGCAACGCTTAACCGTTGTAATTGAGCGTCCCGAACTGGCCACAGATGAGCGCTTTGCTAGTTTCGCAGCACGCCTGAAGAACAAGGCAATCTTGATTCCAATGCTGGAAGAGATCTTGGCGAAGCAAAGCGTTAACTATTGGTTACCAAAACTTTATGCCGAATCAATTCCATGCGGACCAATTAATACCGTGGCACAAAGTTTAGTTGAGCCACACACCATTGCTCGAGAAATGATTATTGAAACCGATCACCCTCGTTACGGAAAAGTTAAGCAAGTTGCGACCCCGGTAAAAGCAGGGCCGGCACGTACTGATAATCGTCGTGCGCCACAACGCAATGAAGATGCTAGTTATGTTCTAAACGAATTACTTAGATATGACGAAGCGAAGGTGTCACAGCTTTCAGCAGATCAGGCTTTTACTGCCAAATGACTACTGCGCAGGAATTAGCAGAGTGGGCGCTAAAACTCACTTGGTCTGACCTGCCTAAAAATGTGCAACAAATTGTAAAAGAGCATGCACTTGATGGTTTTGGTGATGCAGTTGGCGGACGTTCGACTGTAGTTGCAGGCGCTGCCGCAGCAACAGTTGCGCACTATGGCGAATCAACCGCTGCAACCATTTGGGGAACTGGCAACAAGAGTTCGGTACCGGCTGCCGCATTTGTAAACGCCATCTTGGTTCATGCACTGGATTTCGATGACACTCATGCTGGTGGATTAGTTCATGCAACTGCGCCGACGCTGCCAGTTGCGATGGCACTTGGTGAATCACTTGGTGCATCCGGCGAAGAAGTAATAACTGCTTATGCCGCTGGGCTGGAAATTATTTGCCGGCTTGGGGCTGCAACCCCGCATGGCTTTCATGCGCGTGGCCTTCATGCAACACAGGTCTGCGGAACTATCGCGGCCTCCGTTGTGGCAGCCAAGTTAATGAAGTTATCTGTTGCGCAAACTGTAAATGCCATGGGTATTGCGGGCAGTTTCTCGGGTGGTCTGCTGGAATTCTTAAACACTGGTTCATCAACTAAGCAGATTCACCCAGGTATTGCAGCGCAAGGTGGCATAACTGCGGCAAATCTGGC
>JBILXJ010000108.1:0-3325 GCA_044378655.1 Candidatus Planktophila sp.
GTGAAACTGAGCCTTCGCTGCCTTCGCGACGATTCCATTTAGGAGCACCATAGAACCAAGCAATAGCAACTGCGCCATTTGGCGTATAGGCGCCAATTCGAAGTGACTGTGGTGGCACCCAAGTGTGGTCACCAGCAACAATTACATCGCCCGACATATGAAGTTCACCTTCAAATACAACAAACTCTTCGGCGCACTCATAACTGCCATCAATTGGTCGTGACCAACCGACTGGAAAGTTAACAATCATCACGCTGGTGCCATCATCCCAAGTATGCAGGCGATGCATCTTTACCGAAGCAGTTGAATCAGGAATCGGCACATCAACGGCGCCAGACATATCTCGTAAATCTTGGCTCTTGATAACGGCCATCTTTGCCTACTTTCCGGTTGCTAAAGTGCGACGAGCAATTTTGGCAATTGCTTCATCGATCATTCGACCTTTGACATCTAGCGCGACGCCGCCGCCAGCTGCGACTAAGCGATCGATAATGTCCTGCGCTGCAGCTAACTCGTCAGGGCTCGGTGTGAAAACTTCATTAGCGATTTCAATTTGAGCAGGGTGAATGCAAGCGCGACCGAAATAGCCCCACTCTTTGAAATCTTGCGAACTCTTGCGATATGCATCGAGGTCTTTAAAGTTAGTTGAGACCGCGGCAACTGGCGGATTTATACCGGCAGCTGCACTTGCAAAGACCGCCATGCTGCGCGCGAATTGTGTGGTGGACTCACCAGCTGTTCCAGAAGTGCCTAAATCTGCACGTAAATCAGCTTCGCCTAGCTGCAAGCGAGTAACTCGAGGGCCAGTTGCAATTGATTGCGCATTAAATACGCCGGCAGCCGATTCAATTAGCGCCGACACTTCTAATTTCTTGGTGATGCCGCGAGAGTTCTCAATCCCAGTTAACAATGAATCTAGATTTTGAATCTCGGCCAAAGTTGTAGCCTTTGCCAGAACGATTCCACGGCAATTTTTATGAACTGCAGCTGCGAGATCAGATTCGAGAGCACCTTTTTCAGGATTAACTCGGACCCAAATTTCTACCTCAGAATTCAAATCATTAAGAAATGTTGCCAAGTTCTGGCGAGCTAAATCTTTATCTGTTGGCGAAACCCCATCTTCAAGATCAACAATTAGCGCATCTGCGCCACGACCAAGAGCTTTAGTTAAACGCTCTAAATCATTGGCTGGGACGTAAAGATGGCTGCGAGCGCTCATTATCCGATTTGAGTCTTTCCGCTTAGTAGCGACTTAGCAATAACCATCTTCATGATGTCATTAGTGCCTTCGCCAATCGACATAAGTGGTGCATCGCGATAAAGGCGTTCAACTACATATTCGGTTGAGTAACCATAACCACCGTGAACGCGCATTGCTTCAAGTGATGCCATGATGGCAACTTCGCTAGCAAAGTACTTAGCCATGCCCGCTTCCATATCAACACGTTCACCGGCATCCGCTTTTGAGGCTGCCCAATAAGTCATTAAACGTGCTGCTTGTAAGTTTGTTGCAATCTCAGCCAACTTCAATTGAATTGCTTGGAATTCACTAATTGGCTGACCGAATGCTTTACGCTCTTTCGAGTAATTGATCGCTGCTTCATAGGATGCTTGCGCAATACCAACTGAGCGTGCCGCAATATTTACGCGACCGGTCTCTAAGCCACTTAATACTTGCTGCATTCCGCGACCTTCGACGCCGCCAAGGAGGTTCTCTTTAGGTACTCGCACATTATTAAGAACTACTTCGCAAGATTCAGTGCCCTTGTAGCCAAGTTTTCCAATGTCTTTCAAGACTTCAAAACCTGGTGTGCCAGCTTCAACTAAAATTACGCTCATTCCCTTATGTGCAGGTGATGCATTTGGATCAGTCTTAACTAAAACTGGTAGCGGGTCGGCATAACGAGCATTTGTAATCCAGGTTTTAGAACCATTGATTACATATTCGTCGCCTTCAAGGCGAGCAGTAGTGCGAATACCCTGTAAGTCGGTGCCGGCATCTGGCTCAGTTAATCCGATACCGGTTCGGCGCTTGCCAGTTGCTAGATCAGGTAAGTACTTATCTTTTTGTTCTTGGGTTCCGTGATGCGCAATCATCCAGCAAGAAAGTGAATGGCTACCAAGAATTCCCGCAACGCCCATCCAGCCACGAGCGATTTCCTCAAATACTAAAGCGAATGAAACCATGTCAACATTTAAGCCGCCGTACTCCTCTGGAATTGTCATTCCAAAGAGGCCCATCTCGGCCATGGTTGCAACTATCTCGGTTGGGTAAATACCTTCCTTTTCATATTGGTTAGCAACGGGCTTAATTTCTTTCTCGACAAACTCGCGCAGCACCTTTTTAAATGCTAGCTGCTCAGCGTTTAAGTTGAAATCCATTTTTAGCTCCTAGTTCTAACTTAACCAAATACCGGAAGTGCGCGACCATCAGATAACTCTTGCCAAGAAAGCTCAACTACTTGATCACAAGCGGGGCTCTCGATACCCACAAGTCTAGTTAGCAGGATTACCTTTTCGCTCAGCAGAACGCGAGCAATTACATATGGTGGAACAAACCCCTCAGTAGGTGCACGATGCACAGTAGTCCAGGAATCTACGGTGCCTTTGCCGCTTACTTCACGCCATGTCAGATTCTCAGTAGCGCAAGAAATACAGATGGCGCGTGGGTACCACTGGAATTGATCACAGGTTGAGCAATACTGAATAACCAATTTTCGCTCGCGGGTAGCTGCCCAAAATGGCGCACTGATTGCATCTTCATGAGGCAAGTATGGAAACATTAATTGGCCCCCAGAATCACAGTGGCATTTGTCGAAAGAATTCCGCCAGTGCCGTGGGCTACCGCTAACTTCGCATTGGCCACTTGGCGATCACCGCATTCACCACGCAACTGTCGTACCGCTTCGATCAATAACAAAATTCCATACTGGCCAGGGTGACAATAGGAAAGTCCCCCACCATTGGTATTTAATGGGAATGAGCCACCTGGTCTGGTTTTTCCGTCAAGCACAAAGTCGGCGCCTTCACCTTTGCCGACAAATCCCAAACCTTCGAGCGAAAGCATCGTGGTAATTGTGAACGAATCATAAAGTTCAACAACATCAATATCCGAACGCGATACGCCAGCCATTGTAAATGCAATGTCACCGCTCTGTTTGGCGCCCGTTACTCGCAAATCGCGATGAGTAGTCATAGAGGTATTAGTCGTTGATTCGCCGAAACCAAGAATTGAAACGGGCTTGCTCTTTAAGCCCTTAGCAATCTCAGAATTTGTAATGATGATTGCGCCACCTCCATCGGTTACTAAACAGCAGTCGCTTGC
>JBILXJ010000109.1:0-3310 GCA_044378655.1 Candidatus Planktophila sp.
CTAACGGATTAGAGAGCTAGCTTAGGCAGCTAGTTCGTAATCAGCGGCAGTTGTACTGGCGCTTGATTTTTTGCACAGGTTATTGGTTTACGAGATCATCCTGGCTTCCTCGGCCCGCTTCCCCTATCCCAACATCCAAAGTCGAGACCGTTCACCCCCATGGGTGTGGAAGCAATATTGCTTCGCTATTTAGTTGTCATATCAAGGGTCGATTATTAGCGGAAAATATTTCCGCCAACGAACCAACACTTGATGCCCTAAGTGTAAGGCAGAGGTGGTACAGGAATCTAATCCGATGAAATTTAAGCGTAAAACTCTGGCTTATGCACGAAGCTCTGGCTTATGCACGAAGCTCTGGCTTGAGAATTGCATATAACCACATATCGCACCATTCGCCCTTAAAAAACTCACCATCTTTGAATTCGGCCTCACGACGCATTCCTAATTTTTCAGCAAGAGCCGCCGATTCCGGGACTCGAGTATCGATATCTGCAATTACGCGATGGATATCAAAATTTGCGAAAACGAATTTAAGCAACGCTTTTGTTGCCTCAAATGCATAACCTTGTCGCTGAAAGTCTTGATGAGTTACCCAGCCAATATTTGCAGACTTATTTTCTTTTGAAACCATTCCAGTATTTGACTGTCCGATTACCTTTCCAGTGCTCTTCAATTCCCACACCAGCACGATGTAATCGTTATCTTCTTCTAGTTTAAATTTACCAGTACTAATTGTTTTCTCTGTGGCTTGCGTAACCTGTTCGAGGGTTCTAGGTGGCCACGGGATGTAGCGGACAATTTCGGGATTAGATTGATACTCCAACAGATCATCGACATCAGTTATCAACATGGGGCGCATGACTAAGCGATCAGTTTCGAGCTTCAACATATTCTTAACTTTCTCTTCAATTGCAATTTAATGACTAGTCGTCGTATCTGCTGGAACGCCCGCTCTTGCCGCTATTGCGACGCGATATTTCGCGTTCAATTTCACGACCTGCTTGCTTCTCCATCAGGGCATCGCGTTTGTCATGTGCTTTCTTTCCGCGCGCAACGGCTAACTCAATCTTGGCTTTTCCATCTTTGAAATAAAGTGAAAGCGGTACCAAAGTAAGTCCGCCTGTTTTCACCTTTGCATGCAGACGTTTAATCTCATCTTTGTGTACCAGCATTTTGCGAGTTCGACGAGGAGTGTGATTGGTCCAAGTGCCTTCGGTGTATTCCGGAATATGCACGCCATGTAACCAAAGCTCGCCATTTTCGATCATGGCGAAACCATCGACTAATGAAGCACGACCAGCGCGTAGTGATTTAACTTCAGTGCCAGTAAGAACCATGCCGCATTCAAAAACATCTTCGATTGAATAATCGTGGCGCGCTTTTTTATTCTGCGCGATTAGCTTCTTGCCAACTTCTTTCACCACGATGCACCGCCGATAGTTGGCGTTAGACCTTGAGGTAGCGACGAAGTGTTACAAGTGAGGCAATGGTTGAAACCGCAATACCGGTTAGCAATAACCAACCAGATGCGATCCAGACTTCATTCCAGCCAAAGAATTTCGTGAAGGTCAGCAGTGGCGCAACTTTGCTATCGATTACGCTCTTTAGCCCGGCCAATAAACCAGTTGCTAATCCCCAGCCAATAAAGGCCGAGAAGATTCCTTCGAGCAAGAATGGCAATTGAATTGACCATGACGATGCGCCGACGAGTTTCATAACACCGGTTTCGCGGCGACGGTTAAAGGCTGCGATACGCAAAGTATTGCTAATCAAAAGCGCTGCAGTTAATACCGAAGCCAAACCAACTAATAGCGCACCATTTCGCAGTACGGATAATAATTGGAAGAACTTCTCAAGAATCGAGCGTTGATCCTGCACGACATCAACACCTGGACGCCCAGAGAACGCGCTAACTACTACTGCAAACTCAGTTGGATCCTTTAGTTTTACGCGGAAAGATTCTGGCAATTGATCTGCAGAAACATTTTGGGCAATCGCAGATTCCTTGAAACGCTCTTGGAAACGCGTAAATGCCTCTGATTGCGACTCGTAGTAAACGCTATCGACAACGCTTAGCTCTTCAAGATCTTTCTGAATCTGTAAACGTTGATCGGTAGTAACTACGCCGCCAGAACATGATGGGGTCTCACTTAGCGGCCCGCAGAGAAATACCGATACTTCGATCTTGTCATACCAATAATCCTTCATGGCATTTACTTGGGCATTTGAGAGAAGCCCGATACCAAGCAGTGATAGCGAGATCGCAACGGTCACAACAACGGCAAATGTCATGGTCATGTTTCGGCGCAGACCGATACCAACCTCGCTCATTAAAAACTTAGCGCGCATTTATCTGCCCCTATCCCGTATATCCGTAAACGCCGCGAACCTGATCGCGAATTACATGGCCGCCTTCGAGTTCGATGACTCTCTTACGCATTTGATCCACAATTCCAGAATCGTGTGTTGCCATCAAAACAGTTGTGCCTTCGCGGTTAATGCGATCTAGCAATTTCATAATGCCAACGCTGGTATTTGGATCAAGGTTTCCAGTAGGTTCATCGGCAATCAAAATCAATGGGCGGCTGACATATGCGCGCGCAATAGCCACGCGCTGTTGCTCGCCACCTGAAATCTCATTTGGCTTGCGATCAGCTTTATCTTCTAGGCCAACTAGTTCTAAAACTTCTGGAACTTCGCGGTTGATTTCTTTCTGCGAATAACCAAGCACGTGCAATGTGAATGCCACATTCTCGGCAATGGTCTTATTCGGCAGCAAACGGAAATCCTGGAAAACTGTTCCGACCTGACGACGTAGTTCTGGCACCTTATGATTTGATAACTTATTCAAATCTTTACCAGCCACATGGATAGTGCCAGTTGTTGGGCGCTCTTCGCGCAGAATCAAACGCAAGAATGTTGATTTACCGGAACCAGAAAGACCGACCAAGAAAACAAACTCGCCCTTGGTAATTTCCAAGTCCACGTTTTCCAGCGCCGCTCGATCCATTCCTGGATAGGTCTTGCTGACCTTCTCTAAGCGAATCAATTTCAACTCCCTGCATTCGACGAACATTTCACTTGAGCTGGCACACAATGAGCGCGCCTGCCTTAACTGTCTTAGTTTAGGTAAAAGTGGGACAAATCGGCCTCACTAACGCGCTTTTTGACAGTGAAATCACGCTGAGAATCGCAATTAAGCCAGAAATTCGCTCGCCGAACACATTCTCTAATTATTGCTCGAATACTTGGTTATTGGGGGTATCAGTTAAAAATCAAGAAAGTTTTTGGGATCTCAGTTAAAAACTAA
>JBILXJ010000110.1:0-3289 GCA_044378655.1 Candidatus Planktophila sp.
TCTTCGGAAGCTGTAATCGCAATTGGTTTACCTGTGTTGCGGCATTCAATCGCAATAATTTCTTCAGCCCGAGATTCGAGAGCGTCAGCAATTTTAAGCAAGGCCCGCTGACGTTCAGATGGTGTGGAATCACGCCATAACACGAAAGCATCGGATGCAGCTTTCATTGCAGCGTCTACATCGGCAGCATTTGATTTAGGTGCAGTCGCATAGACCTCACCAGTTGCCGGATTTATTAGCTGAGTGACCTCGCCAGATGCGCTAGGGACTGACTTGCCGTTAATGAAATTCAGTAGTTGTTCCATGTCGCCTAGCCTACGACTTTTGCCTTTTATTTGGCTAGTTCAGCGGCGGCTAATTGGCCACATGCCCCATCGATTTCGCGGCCGCGAGTATCGCGCACCGTTGTTGGCACGCCATAACTTTCTAGGACTCGGACGAATTCGAGTTCATCTTCGTGGCGCGACGCGGTCCATTTGGAACCGGGGGTTGGGTTCAGCGGAATCAAATTTACATGCGCATTACGGTTCTTGAGCAGGCGGCCCAATAGGTCTGCGCGCCAAGCTTGGTCATTAATGTCGCGAATCAGTGCGTATTCAATCGAATAACGGCGTCCGGTTTTCTTCTCGTAATCATCAGCTGCGGCTAAAACTTCACGCACCTTATAGCGCGAGTTAATCGGCACTAAGGAATCTCGCAGTTCATCATCAGGAGTGTGCAATGAAATTGCCAGTGTCACATTTAAATCTTCGGCCATCAACTTTTCAATTCCGTTAACTAAGCCAACAGTAGAGACGGTTACCGAGCGAGCACTGATGCCCAATCCGTTTGGATTCTCATCGGTGATATTTCGCAGGGTGCGTGAAACTGCGTTGTAGTTCGCAAGCGGTTCGCCCATGCCCATGAAAACAATATTTGAAAGTCGGGTCGGCCCACCTGGAAGTTCGCCATTTGCGCAGGTGCGCGCAGCAGCCACAATTTGTTCGGTGATTTCGCCAGCAGATAAATTTCGAGTTAAGCCAGCTTGGCCGGTAGCGCAAAACGGACAGTTCATGCCACAACCTGCTTGCGATGAAATACAAACCGTTGTGCGATCGGTGTAACGCATTAAAACTGATTCAACTAAAACGCCGTCATGTAACTTCCAGAGATCTTTACGGGTCATGCCGTTGTCACAAGTAACTGTGCGAACCAACTTAATCAGCGACGGCGTTAGCGCATCGGCCAACGCTTGACGTGAATCAGCCGGAATATCAGTCCAGGTATTTGGGTCATGAGCTAAATGTGAGAAGTAGTGGGTTGCTACTTGATTGGCGCGATAACCCGGAAAACCAAGTTCAGTTGCCCAGGCTTTGCGATCAGCCGGTGATAAATCGGCTAGGTGTTTAGGCGCTTTCTTGCGCTGCACTGGCTCGTCGAAAACTAGCTTTATCTCAGTCATTTATAGGTACCGCTGCACTAATTCGAGTGTCAACCAGAGCGCTGGGGCAGACAGTAGAACAGAATCTAAGCGATCAAGAATTCCGCCATGACCAGGCAATAGTGAGCCCATATCCTTTAGCTGCAAGTCACGTTTCATGGCACTTTCGATTAGATCACCACTGGTTGCAGTGAAGACTATTAACAAGCCAACAAGTGCTCCAATGTGCCAATGGATATCTAAAACGTAATGGAACATCAGGCTGCCACCTAAAGTGGTGAAAACAATGGAGCCAATTAGACCTTCCCAAGATTTTTTAGGACTTATTTTTGGTGCCATCGGATGCTTGCCGATTAGAACACCAACGAAGTAACCGAAGGTGTCATTGCAACCAACCAAAATAACGAAAGTCATAACTTGGGCTAACCCATTTGACTCATTGCCCAGCAAGATCAAGAAGCCAGCTAAGAAAGGTAAGTAAACAAGAACAAGTGTGGTTGCGGTAGCTCTTGCTACAAAACCTTCTGGTCCATTGCGCAACAAACTAATTAGCAAAATCGGTAGCGCTACAGCTGTAGCAACTGCTAATCCCGCGACTCCCCCTTGCCAAGTTGCAGCTGATAATCCCAGAGTTGCAAATATGAGTGCGTTACTTGAAATCTCAGTATTTACTTGAGCAAATGCGCGTGCGATTTCGCGAATACCTAAACAAACCGCCAAAGTAACCAGAGCTGCGAAAAAGATTGGCTCGAAAGCTAGTGACGCCCAAACAATTGCGACTAACGAAAGTGAGACCAGAATCGAAGGCCCGAGCTTGCGCCCGGCACGACGATTAATGGCATCGTTAATCGAATGGAGATCGTCCATGGGTTTACAAACTCCTTAGACTTCGAGGAGTTCGGCCTCCTTGTGCTTTAACAATTCATCGATCATGGTGGTGTGATCGCCAGTTAATTTCTCTAACTCTTTTTCAGCACGAGTTAAATCATCTTTACCGATCTCGCCATCTTTCTCAGCCTTTTCTAGCGCTTCTTTAGCTGCACGACGAATATTGCGGATTGAAATCTTGGCATCTTCGCCTTTGGTCTTAACAACTTTTACATATTCCTTGCGACGCTCTTCAGTTAGCTGCGGGAAATTAACGCGGATAACCACGCCATCATTGCCTGGATTAACGCCTAAATCTGACTCACGAATCGCCTTTTCAATGCTGGCCATAGCGCCTTTATCAAATGGTGAAACGATTGCCATGCGCGCTTCAGGAACTTGTATCGAAGCCAATTGGGAAAGCGCGGTGTAAGTGCCGTAGTAATCAACCATTATCTTGTTGAACAAGGCAGGGTTGGCGCGGCCGGTACGAATGCTCGCGAAATCTTCTTTCGCGACAGTTACCGCTTTATCCATCTTGCTACTCGCATCGCTGAGCGTTGCTGCTACATCTGCCATTTGGTTTCCCGCCTAACTTAGTGATCGCCGCTTATGCGACGATCGTGCCAATCGATTCGCCACGAACGGCGCGAGCAATATTTCCATTTGTCATTAAATCAAAGATCACAATCGGCAACTTATTCTCGCGACAGAGCGCAAACGCGGCAGCATCAGCCACAGCAAGTGACTTGCTCAAAACTTCATCATAGGAAATTGAGTCGTACTTGGTTGCCGCTGGATCTTTCTTTGGATCTGCTGAGTAAACTCCATCGACACCACTCTTTGCGAGCAACAGCGCCTCGGCACCAATTTCAAGTGCGCGCTGCGCCGAAACTGTGTCAGTTGTGAAGAATGGCATTCCGGCGCCAGCACCGAAAATAACTACGCGACCTTTTTCTAAGTGACGAATGGCGCGAAGCGGAATATAAGGTTCGGCCACTT
>JBILXJ010000111.1:0-3285 GCA_044378655.1 Candidatus Planktophila sp.
CCGAGAGTTTTGTACTCTTCCATAAACTCTGGAATCTGGCCTAGATCTGTTTTAGTCACCAAAATGATTGGCGCGATACCTTCATTAAAAGCGCTGACCAAGAACCGGTCAATTAAACCGCGACGCGGCGGTGGGTTGGTAGCAGCAACAACAATTACTAATTGATCAATATTGGCAACGATTGTTCGTTCAACCTTGGCGCTGTCATCTACCGTGCGACTTAGTGAATTGCGACGTTCAGTAATAGTCACGATGCGAGCCAAGGAATCTGTTTTTCCACTTACATCGCCGACTAAACCAACTCGATCGCCCACGACTACTGACTTTGGCCCGAGTTCGCGCGCTTTCATAGCAGTGACGATTACGCCATCATCAGTAATGCAAGTTGTTCGCCCGCGATCTACAGCAGTTACTAACGAAAAGATGGCATCGTCATGAGCTGGGCGATCTTTAGTCCGGCGGCGCGTACTGCGCGCTGGGCGCACTCGCGCATCAGATTCGTCGTATTCGCGCTTACTCATGCAGTAAGTGAACTCCAAAGGCCAGGGAAATCTGGCAATGTTTTGCGGGTTGTCGCAATGTTTTCGACCTCAATGCCAGGCACAACTAAACCAATTGCAGCACCAGCAGTCGCCAAACGATGATCATCGTAAGTATGAAAAACCCCTGCGTGCAAAGGTGCCGGAGTTATATGTAGTGTGGTTTCCTCTTCGGTTACGTTGCCACCTAGAGCATTAAGTTCATTAGTTAGCGCTGCTAAACGATCAGTTTCGTGCAAGCGCAAATGGCCGATGCCACGTAAATGTGAAGGTGAATCAGCCAGCGCACAAAGTGCCGCAATTGCTGGTGTTAATTCGCCAACATCATGCAAATCAATATCGATGCCGTGAATTTTTCCAGTGCCAGTTAGCTTTAAACCATTACTTTCAAATTCAACTTGCGCACCCATTTGCGTCAAAATATCGCGCAATTGATCACCGGGTTGAGTAGTTGAAGTTGGCCAATCTACAATCGTGACATTGCCACCGCAAATCATGGCAATTGATAAGAACGGTGCTGCGTTAGACAAATCTGGTTCGATGACAAAGTCTTGACCGCTAAGTTTTCCAGGAAGAACTTTCCAAATATTATTTGCGACATCGACTTCGACAGTTGCACCAAAGAAGCGCAACATATCGACCGTCATATCAATGTGCGGCATTGATGGAAGTGCGCCACCCACATGTTTTACGGTTATGCCGTTGGTCATGCTTGGTCCAATTAATAAAAGCGCTGATAGGAATTGGCTGGAAGCGCTGGCATCAATCTCAAGTGCACCGCCTGGAATTTCACCGGTGCCATTTAAAGTTAGCGGCAAGCTATAGCGACCTTCGTGCGCAACCGAAATTCCTAAATCTTCGAGCGCTTTAATTACTGGGCCAAGTGGGCGTTCATGCGACCGGGGATCACCATCGAAGGCCACCGAACCAGTTGCCAGCGCCGAAAGTGGTGGCAAGAAGCGCATTACGGTGCCGGCATTTCCAACATCGATTTTTACGGGTCCGCTCATTTTTGCAGGCGTTACTTGCCAAGCCGCATCGCCATCAACCGTGGTCTCAACGATGGAGATTCCTAATTCGCGTAAGCCGGCAACCATTAGTTCGCTATCGCGGGAGATTAAGGGGCGCTTGATTAAAGAAGGAGTAGTTGCTTGCGCCGCCAAAATCAAGGCTCGATTAGTTACTGATTTTGAACCTGGAATTGTGACGGTTGCGCTGATCGGCTTGGGACCACGAAAGATGGCCGGCCAATTTGCAGAAACATGCGCTGAACTCATGTGCAAACTCTACTGGGTTAGTGATTGCGCTAGCGTTGCGCATATGTGCGGCCGCTTTGTACAGACCCATCAAATGCAGGAACTAGTCGAACAGTTTGCGGCCCATGGCGCAGTTCCAGCGTATTCATTGCCAGCAAGTTGGAATATCGCACCGACAAATCCAATTTACATCGTGCGCGAAAATGGTGGTCAACGCGAATTAGCAGTTGCTTCTTGGGGCTTGATTGGTAACTGGCATAAAACTATTTCCGAGGCAAGGGCTTCGCAATCTCATGCGATCAATGCGCGGTCAGAATCAATTCATGAGAAACCAACATTTAGAAATGCATTTCGAACCACCAGGTGTCTAATCCCGGTGCAGGGGTATTACGAATGGGCAACCGCTCTCGGCCGTTATAAACCCAAACAAGCTTTCTATATTTCAGGTTCTGACCACCAATCACTCTCGGTTGCCGGGCTCTGGAGTAGTTGGCGAGATCCCAATGGTCAGATAATTGAGAGCGCATCGATCATTACTCGAGAAGCTGTCGGCGAGTTAGCGACAATCCATAGCCGCATGCCCGTGATGATGTCGAAAGATCGTTGGGGCGACTGGCTTGATCCCAAGCTGCACGATGTCACTGTTTTGCAAGGCTTAATGCGCCACGAAGAACCAGCAGCGGGGTTGGTGCCAGTCCCAGTTTCCAGTGCCGTTAATACAGTGGCGGTAAATAATCCAGATCTGATTAAGGAAATCGAACTAGGCGAGCCCGAAACTCTCTTTTAATTCCCAGTTCAGTAGCGCTATAAAAAATGCAAAAACCTGCAGTTGCCAGATAGCCTTACGGTGATGACATCTACTGAGTTGGTTAAAGAGAGCCCAGCCGAACGCGCATTGCGCTTCGAGCGAGATGCCCTTGCCTACACAAATCAGTTATATGCCGCAGCAATGCGATACACAAAAAATCCTGATGATGCCAAAGATTTAGTACAAGATACTTATCTAAAAGCTTTTGCTTCCTTCCATCAATTTGAGGCCGGAACCAATCTAAAAGCTTGGCTTTATCGAGTGCTAACAACTACTTTTATTAATAGTTATCGCAAAGACCAACGTCGCCCTCAGTTATCTGATGCCGAAGTTGAAGATTGGCAGTTAGCAGCTGCGGCTTCGCATACGAGCGATCAAGGAAAATCTGCCGAGGTTGAAGCGCTTGAGAATTTGCCCGATAGCGATATCAAACGAGCGTTGCAAGAAATTCCTGAAGAATTTCGAATTGCGGTTTATTTAGCCGACGTTGAAGGATTCTCCTACAAAGAAATTGCCGAAATTGTTGGTGCCCCTGCCGGCACCATCATGTCTCGACTGCATCGAGGACGTAAACAGCTTCGTGAGAAATTGGCAGATTACGCAGCCGAACTTGGATACGGCGCAAGTAAGGAGGACGCAGATGAGTAATTCAAAGTACGAACTTGAATGCGTCGAAGTGATG
>JBILXJ010000112.1:0-3275 GCA_044378655.1 Candidatus Planktophila sp.
AGTTCCAGTAATTAATGGCTTAACCGATGATGATCACCCAACTCAATTACTTGCCGACTGGGTAACGATTCGCGAAAACTTCGGTAGCGATATTGCTGGTCGCAAATTTGTTTATCTTGGTGACGGAAATAATATGGCGCATGCCTGGTTGACCATGGGCGCGATTATGGGTGCGCATGTAGTTGCCGCGACCCCGACTGGTGCTTGGGCACCTGATGCAACAGTTGTTGCGCAAGCAAAAGCGATCGCAGCCACAACTGGTGCAACTATCGAAGTTACTAACGATCCTGAGGCAGCTGCAAAAGATGCCAGTGTTTTGTACACCGATGTCTGGATGTCGATGGGTGACCCAGAAGCTGAGCGAATTGAAAAAACTAAAGCGCTTTCGCCATTTGCAGTTTCGCAACAACTAATGGATCTGACTGCAAAAGATTCGATCTTCATGCATTGCTTGCCCGCACATCGCGAAGAAGAAGTTGCGACTTCAGTTATTGATGGCCCAAAGTCAGTAATTTGGCGCGAGGCCTATCATCGCCGCACCACTATTCAGGCTTTGCTCTATCACTTAACTCGTGGCGAACTACAGGGACGCTAGTTCGACTCAGTTGTTCCAAAAAGCCCATATTTGAGGCTTAACGCTGGGCAAATTAAGAGCGAACTCATGAGATCTAGAGAGACAGATCTCGGTTTTCCCGCGACATACTGAAGGGTAAGCGGTAGTTTTCACCCATGTTAATTGCCGTTCCTAAGGAAATTCGTGAGGGCGAAAAGCGCGTAGCGCTAGTACCCGATGTCATCAATAAATTAACTCGCCTTGGTCTCGATGTAGTTATCGAGTCTGGTGCCGGGCTACATTCGCAAGCTAGTGATGCTGAATATGTAGCCGCAGGTGCCAAGGTTGAAAGCGGTGACGTATTAAAGAGCGCTGATGTGGTTTTGTCAGTTCAGCCACTGACTCCAGCGCAAATGGCAACTTTGAAAAAAGGCGCAGTAACCATTTCATTCCTCTCGGTTGTGACCGCGGCAGATTCAATTGATGCAGCCGCAAGTGCTGGCGTGACTGCCTTCTCACTTGAACTGGTGCCACGTATTTCACGCGCGCAATCAATGGATGCGTTAACTTCACAAGCACTTTGTGCAGGTTACAGAGCAGCAATTGTTGGCGCTGAACTTTCACCCAGGTTCTTCCCGCTGTTAATGACTGCTGCTGGCACAGTTACTCCGGCACAGGTGCTGGTACTTGGAGCCGGTGTTGCTGGCTTGCAAGCAATCGCAACTACTCGTCGACTTGGTGCGGTTGTTTCGGCATATGACGTTCGTCCATCTTCAGCTGATGAAGTTAAATCAATGGGTGCAACTTTTATTGAACTTGAATTGGAATCTCTCGCTGGCGCTGGTGGTTATGCACGCGAGATGACCGAAGAGCGCGCAGCTAAGCAGCGCGAATTACTAACGCCTTACATTGCTAAATCACATGTACTAATTACTACTGCGGCAGTTCCTGGTCGCACTGCGCCACGATTAGTGACTGCCGAGATGGTCAACTCAATGGCACCTGGCACCGTAATCGTTGACTTAGCTGCTGAAACCGGCGGCAATGTTGAAGGGTCTAAGCCTGGCGAAATCGTAATAACCGCAAATGGCGTGCATATTTGGGGCGGAAAAGATGTGCCAAGCCAGCTGCCTTTCCACGCTTCTAGCCTCTATTCGCGCAACGTGGTTAACCTTTTGACGCTATTAACAGTGCCGCCAGCCGAAGGCGTGAAAGCAGCGTTAAACCTTAACTTTGAAGATGAAATCATCGATGGCTCGGCCGTCACTCATGCTGGATCACGACGTGGTGGAGGGGCTAAGTAAATGGAACCGATTGCAATCATCTCGATTTTCGTACTAGCGGTATTCGTTGGTTTTGAAGTCGTATCAAAAGTTTCTTCAACACTTCACACTCCGCTGATGTCAGGAGCTAACGCGATTCACGGTGTGATTCTCGTCGGCGCAATCATTGTGACCTCGCATAGCGAAACAAATCTTGAACTTGGACTTTCAGTTGCTGCGATTGTTTTGGCAACAATCAATATGATCGGTGGCTTCGTTGTTACCGACCGAATGCTCGAAATGTTTAAAGGTAAGAAGACCGATAAGAAGGAGGCCAAATAATGAGCACCTTCGTATATGACTTAATCGGACTTGCCGCTGGTGTCTGTTTCGTATTGGCACTTAAAGGTTTATCTTCACCAAAGAGTGCTCGTCGCGGTAACTTAATTGGCGCACTTGGTGCAACGATCGCAACCGTGGTTATCTTCTTTTATGCTGCCCCAGATAAAGAAGGAAACGCCACATCGCTTCCGCTCAATAACTTAGGTTGGATTCTTGGTGCGATTGCCGTCGGAACTTTGATCGGTGTACCTGCAGCTAAAAAAGTTCAGATGACTCAGATGCCACAACTCGTTGCACTATTTAATGGTGTTGGTGGCGGCGCAGCTGCCCTCGTGGCAATCGTTGAGTACTTGAGCCTTGGCACTGGTGCAACAACTGCAGTTGTTATTGCAACTGTGTTCACTGTCGTAGTTGGCTGCGTTTCATTCAGCGGTTCGATTATTACTTTCTTGAAGTTACAAGAACTTATGACTACTCGCCCAGTGGTTTTCCCTGGTGGCCGCTTTGTAATTGCGGGCACTTTGGTGGCTGTCCTAGGCGTTTCAGGCTGGGTTGTGGTTGCTCTCGGAACCACGCCGCTATTGATTTTGGCTGCTTTATCGCTGCTCTTTGGCATCTTGTTCGTGCTGCCAGTTGGTGGCGCAGATGTGCCAATTGTTATCTCACTGCTAAACGCATTTACTGGTTTAACTGTTGCAGCTAGCGGTTATGTTCTTGATTCAACTATGTTGATCATCGCCGGTACTCTGGTTGGTGCTTCAGGAACAATTCTTACTCGCATGATGGCTGAAGCAATGGGTCGTTCATTATTCGGAACATTGTTCGGTGCTTTCACTGCTAAGCCACAAGAAGCAAGTGGTGCAGCTGAAGATCGCCCAGTTCGTTCGGGTTCTCCTGATGACGTGGCAATCTTGCTTAACTATGCCCGTCGCGTAGTAATCGTGCCAGGTTTCGGATTAGCGGTTGCGCAAGCGCAGCACACAGTTCGCGAATTAGCAGACTTGTTGATTTCAAAGGGAATCGATGTTGCTTACGGAATTCACCCAGTTGCCGGCCGTATGCCTGGACACATGAACGTGTTGCTTGCTGAAGCAAATGTTCCTTATGAGCAACTTGCT
>JBILXJ010000113.1:0-3269 GCA_044378655.1 Candidatus Planktophila sp.
GATCAGCTGCTTCTTGCGTTAACCAGGTCTGTGAACTCATAAGGGGAAAGGGTAGTGCAGTTTAAAGACAGCGTAAAACGGTGGCAGTAGCGGCCAAATTACGCGTAGGAATGGTGGTGGTGCGATCGATATAGCCCTGGCCAGCTGGAATTACATCATCGATTTGGCCAACAATTAACTTATCGAAATCTCGTGCAACCAGAGTGCAAGTTAACTCACGGTCTGCATCACGGCGGGTAGCCTCAAAACGAATTTCAGTATTGCGATCATCGATTACGTTAAATGAAATTAACCTAAAAGTTAGCTCTGGTCGAGAGTGATGTAACCCGGCCCAAATTAACCAGATCAGGCCAATGCTGAGAACTACACCAGCGATTGAGCGCCAACGAGAAGCAGGCTTTATGCCGTACCGATCGTTGTAATCGAAGTCATTAGCCATAAGAGTATTCTCTCGTATTAATCAGTAAGATCAAGTCCTAACGACCAGCAAAGGAATAGTTATGAAAGATGTAGAAGTTGGTACAGCTGGCTCATTAACTATGATCGTTTTATGTACTGCCATGGTCTTTCTAATGCGCAGTTTCTATAAGCGCTACACCCGTATGCAAGAACGTAGCGAGGACGAAACGAATTAAACTGTACGAACGCATTCTGGCTGGCCTAGGAGTTGCGCTTATCGCCGGAGCATTTTTCGGACTAGGAAATTGGCAGTTAGATCGAGCGCAAGAGTTAAAAGCTTCAACTGAAACGGTTGTCACAATTACCGAACCTGTTGCACTGACAACCCTGGCAAAACCTCGCGTAACTATTGATGCGAGAAATTTCTTAAAAAACGTTTCGGCCGAAGGTAATTACATCGCAACTTTTAAAAGTGATAACCAAACATCCGATGGGGTAGCCGCGACAGCTTGGGAAGTTGGTGTTTTACAAGTTGATGCTAACTCGGCAATTTTGGTGGTCCGTGGGCTTTGGGCTGATCGCTTAGTTGAACCACAAATTGCGATGTCGCAAAAAGTTTCCGTAACTGGCGCACTTCAACCAAGCCAGAGCTCAGATCGCGGCCCTAACTCGGCCGATAATTTAGCTCGCGTCGATAGCACCTTACTTTTAACTAAGGCCGGTCTTGCCGACTTTGATTTATATGACGGGTTCATCTTGGCTAATACCGAAGATGTCGATGGCACCAAGATCGATCGCACCCGCCTTGAGATTTCAGTTGATGATTCCAAGGTGCCTGGCTACTACTGGCAGCACATCTCTTATGTCTTTATCTGGTGGCTCATGGCCGCTTTGGTGCTTTACCTTCCCTTCTATCGTCGTAGAGTTACCTCATGAGCTCAAGTGCATCAATGTCTGGCGTAGTTAAGCGCTTTCGAACCATGGCGATTTTGGCCGGGATCATGTCGCTTTTGCTCTGGTTTGTTGATCTGCCAGTGGCCTATTTGTTCGATAACGAGAGCTGGAAAGAGAAAGTTGCCTGGATTCCTTTCGTGCACGGCTGGATCTACGCAATTTATGTTCTAACCGCTCTTCAATTCGCGAGCAAAGCCAAATGGCCAATTATGAAGATGCTGGGATTAATTTTGGCTGGAACCTTGCCAGTTGCTTCGCTAATTATGGAGCGAAAAGTTGTATCGCAGTATTCGTAATTTCATTAAATCGTTGCTGTATCCGATCTATGAATATCGTTTAGTACGAGATTTAGATTTCAGCCAAACCCCGCATCATGTCGGGGTAATTCTCGATGGCAATCGTCGCTTTGCTAAAGCGAACTCTGAAAGCCTAGGCGGATCAACGCCTGCCCATGGCCACCGAGCCGGTGCAAATAAGATCGTGGAATTCTTGGGTTGGTGCGAAGAAGCTGAAGTCAGAGTTGTGACGCTATGGCTGCTTTCAACTGATAATTTCAAGCGAACCGATGAAGAGCTAACTGCGTTATTAGAAATCATTGGCAACACCGTTGATGAATTAGCAGCAACTGGTCGTTGGAATATTAAAGCGGTAGGCGCTCTAGATCTATTGCCCGAATGGCTGGCTACAAAGTTAGCTTCGTTAAAACCAATTCGCAGTGATGGCCTCGAAGTTAATGTGGCAATTAGTTATGGCGGCCGGCGCGAAATTGTTGATGCAGTTAAGAGTTACTTAACTGCTGAAAAAAACGATGGCCACGATTTGTCAGCTGCAGCTGAAAATATCTCGGCTGATGAGATTGCCAAGTATCTCTACACCGCTGGCCAGCCTGACCCAGAGTTATTGATCAGAACATCGGGTGAACAACGTCTTGGTGGCTTCTTGCTTTGGCAAAGTGCGCAATCTGAATATTATTTTTGCGAAGCTTATTGGCCAGATTTCCGCCGAGTCGATTTCTTACGAGCTCTGCGTTCTTACTCAACCCGTCATCGCAGGTTGGGTAAATAAAGAAAGACCAGGGCAAATAAGTCATTTAGATTTAACTTTGCCTCACCGCGTGTCGAAAGCATTATTTTTCAACGCAGTTCTAGCGTTTGCTCATCGCCTATAACAACTAAATATGACCTCGATATGTTTTCTAATTTGAATGTGAGGAATACTTGAGCGCTGCGGATAGAAAAACTTATGTCCTAGATACCAGCGTTCTGCTCGCCGATCCGGCGGCGTTAGGCCGATTTGCCGAACACGAGGTCATCATTCCGATTGCGGTAATTGGTGAACTTGAAACAAAGCGCGACCACCCCGAATTGGGCTATTTTGCGCGTGCCGCCCTGCGATATTTAGATGATTTACGAGTTACCCATGGTCGTTTAGATCGCCCGCTAAAGATCACTCCTGAAGGCGGCACTCTTTCGGTCGAACTCAACCACACTGATTTGAGTTCATTGCCTCACGGCTTCTTGCGTGATGGCACTAATGATTCGCGCATCTTGGCGATCGCTAAGAATTTAATGTCAGATGGCAAGAAAGTTGTTTTAGTTACTAAAGATTTGCCACTGCGAGTTAAGGCATCGGCCGTCGGTGTCGAAGCCGAGGAATATCGCGCCGAGACCGTTTCCAATAGCGGCTGGACTGGCATCGAAGAGATCGATGTCGGCCACCAAATAATCGATGACCTCTATGCCACTGATCGTGCCGACCATGAAGTTGCCCACCAACTGCCAGTTCACACCGGCATCGTTTTGCATTCCGAAAAAGGCAGCGCCTTAGCTCGAGTGACCGTCGATAAACAATTGCAATTAGTTCGAGGCGATCGCAACGCCTTTGGTCTTCATGGTCGCAGCGCCGAACAAAGAATT
>JBILXJ010000114.1:0-3244 GCA_044378655.1 Candidatus Planktophila sp.
TGCTTCCCAAACTGGCAGCAACTCTATGTGTATGTGTTTGGCCATCTCTAGTTTTAACAGTTAGAACAGCCGCGAAAGCATTTGGGAAAATCTTTGTTGCTTGATCATCAGCAACTACATTTACTTTGGCAGCCAGCTCTAAACGTTCTGGTTGATCCCATGTGCTCTCAGAGAAATCATCAAGGTAAACACCGAGCCCGCCGCCGCCCAGAAAAGCAGTTGCTAACGTGTATGGAGCTGAAAATTTTCCATGGTAGCCAGATTTTGGATGAATCTTCTCTTCGCGTGGTTCGCCAATAGTTCGAATAACTGGCGCTGCCACACCTAACTCAAGGCTTTCAACATCGGCGGCCTTTATTCCGGTAGCACGAATTGCCAGAGCGCAATCGATACCAGGGTGAGTGAAATGATTTGTTGGGTATGGCTTGTAAGCAGTCTTTAATAATTCCCAGCGATCACCCAAACCATCGAGAAGTGCGCCAGCATCGTATTGACCATCTAGGTATGCGTTAAAGAAACCAAAGCGACCTTCGAGAACTGTTGGGGGACCAGTGATTCCTTCGCGAGCCATACTTGCTGCAACAACGCCACCATGGGCGGCCCAGCCACAATGGATTCGCTTAACTGTGCCACCAGTGCGGTTAGCTTCAATTATTCCGGCGCCCATGCTGGCTGCAATGCCCATGGCATCAGCTATTTTCGCGGCATCTAAGCCATACAAAATCGCAGCAGTAACTGAGGCGCCGATAGTGCCGCAGATCGAAGTTGCGTGGAAACCTTTTTCAAAGAAGATGGAATTGCCCGCACTTGGAATGTATGAAGCCATGCCAAGTCGATTAGTGATTTCGATACCGATGGCAACTGAACGCAGAATTTGATCAGGTGATGCGTTAACTTCTTCAGCAACAGCGAGTGCGGTTGGAACAATTGAGGCCGAAGGATGAAGAACTGATGGCAAATGGGTATCGTCAAAATCTAGAATATGCGCCAAAGTGCCGTTAATAAGGGCCGCGCTTGCCGAAGGTAATTTAAGTTGCGAACCAATCACACTTGAAGTTGGTGTGCCGCCCCATGCTGCAACAACTCGCTCTACAGCGCGATCAGGATCTGATTCATGCAGAGATTCAGCGCGACCAGCCAAACTATTTCCGAGAACATCCAGAATTCGCTCTCGTGCATCTGCTGCGATATTTGGCGCAAGTACTTTGGTATTGGCAGCGAACTCAGCTAAAAGCTGAACATGTGTCTTTTCGCTGCTCATGAGTTGGATTAAACCAATACTGCCAGTGGACGCGTTGGTGAACCAGTTGCACCTTGCAGATTTAGCGGTGTTAATACAAATAAGAATTCGCTGACACCAGTTTCAGCTAATTCATCTAGCTTCATGGTTTCAATGATGTGAATTCCAGATTCAACTAAGAAGACCCGGTGCACTGGAAGTTCGCGGTGACCGGCACCAGCTGGAATATGTTCGAATGCAATTGTTTCGCCACCACAAGCTCGTGGCTTCTTAGCAGCGAGCCATTTAGCAGCTGCCTCGCCAATGCCTGGTGTACCAAGTGATTGACCTTGGAATAAATCTTTGTTCTCCCAATTCTTCGACCAACCAGTTCCGATTAGAACTACATCGCCTTCGGCAATTTCAACCCCAGCTAATTTCTGGGCAGCTTCGAGATCGGCAACCGTAATTTCATAATCAGGCCCTAAAACCTCTTGATTAAGGGCTTTGGCTACGTTTAGGAAAACACCGCGACATAGAAATGGCTTTACAGTTTCAATGCCATGCTTACTAAATCCCATATGGCTCATTACAGATTGAGCATCAATACCACCAAAGATTTTTCCTTGGAAAGAAACGTGGGCTAGTGCATCAATATGTGTACCTGCATGAGTACCCGTAACGATTATGTCGTTAGCTGCCGAACCACCTGCTGCTGAAATTACATCGCCATGTCGACGATCAAGCACCATTCGATAAGGAGTGTGATTTGGTGATTGCGGCATACCGCGAAACATAGGCTGCGAAAGATCGATCACTTTTGCACTCGCTAGTTGATCCCAGATCTTGGTCATGTCGTCACTTTCCCTCAGTTGGTACGCCCTGCGAGATGATTCCCGCAGTTTCAAGTTCGGCAATTTTACTTTCCGACAAACCTAGCGTTTGCGCCAAGATTTCGTGAGTATCTTGACCCTTTGCGCGTCCAGTCCAGTTGATTTCTCCTGGTGTTTCACTCAATCGATAAAGCACGTTCTGCATTCGAACTGGCCCTAATTTAGGGTCTTCGACAGTTGTGATCGTGTCTAAAGCCTGGAACTGCTTATCGGCCATGATGTCTCGAATGTCGTAGATCTGGGCAACGGCAGCTTCTGCTTCTTCGAAAGCTCGTACAACTTCGGCAGTATCTCGCGCGGCAATCCAGGTTGAGACGTAGCCATCAAGTAGATCGGCGTGTTTAGCGCGCTCGCCACCGGAGGCAAACCATGGCTCGGCGATAACTTCAGGATGCCCAACTAAATGCATTACGCGCTCTGCAATTGATTGTGCCGAAGTCGAAATCGCAACCCACTTACCATCTTTAGTTTTGTAAGTATTACGTGGGGCATTATTAACTGAACGATTTCCGGAACGCGGTTGCACGATGCCGAGTTGATCATAAACAGTTGGCTGCGGACCTAAGATCGCCAAGATCGGTTCGATAATTGCTAAATCAATTACTTGTCCTTTACCGAAAGCTTCACTTTCCGGATTCTTTTGAGCTGCCAAAGCAGTTAAAACCGCTTGCGACGTAGCCAAAGCTGCGATGCCATCGGCTAATCCAAATGGTGGCAAAGTTGGCGGGCCATCTACTTCGCCGGTCATGGCTGCAAAACCACTCATTGATTCGGCCAAGGTGCCAAAGCCCGCACGGTGCGAGTAAGGCCCAAATTGTCCGAACCCGGTAACACGAGCAATGATCAACTTAGGATTTATCGCTAATAAAACATCAGGGCCGATACCCCAGCGTTCAAGTGTGCCTGGGCGAAAGTTTTCAATGAAAACATCAGACTGCTTAATTAATTCTTTTAGAATTTCACTTCCAGCTGGCTTACCTAGATCAAGTGCCAAAGTTTTCTTATTGCGAGCCAACATGGTCCACCAAAGCGGAACCCCATCTTTGGAGTGACCATGTAAACGAACAGGGTCACCTTTAGTCGGATGTTCAATCTTGATTACTTCGGCACCAAAATCTGCCAACATCGTGGC
>JBILXJ010000140.1:0-11239 GCA_044378655.1 Candidatus Planktophila sp.
AGATTTAGCTTCTGGGTGAGCAAGCGCCCAAGCCACACCTTCGCCAATTTCACGCAAGTTATGTGGTGGAATATTTGTAGCCATACCAACAGCAATACCGGCGCTGCCATTAACTAATAAGTTTGGGAAACGTGAAGGTAAAACATTTGGCTCTTGAGAGCGACCATCGTAGTTAGGTGAGAAATCAACCGTGTCTTCATCGATATCGCGCATCATTTCCATAGCGATATGTGACAAACGAGCTTCGGTGTAACGCATTGCCGCAGCTGGGTCATTACCTGGCGAACCAAAGTTTCCGTTGCCATCTACTAATGGATATCGAAGTGACCAATGTTGAGCTAACCGAACAACTGCATCATAAATCGCGGTGTCACCGTGTGGGTGGTAATTACCCATTACATCACCGACGATACGAGATGACTTGTAGTAGCCCTTATCTGGGCGATAACCAGCGTCATACATTGCGTATAGAACGCGGCGGTGAACTGGCTTTAAACCATCGCGGATATCTGGCAGGGCACGACCCACGATGACCGACATTGCGTAATCTAAATAAGAGCGAGCCATTTCGACCTGTAGGTCGACAGTTTCTTGGCGATCGTAATCTTTTCTTATTTCATCCATTTAAATATCCAAGAATCTAACATCTTTAGCGTTGCGTTGAATAAATGAGCGACGTGGTTCGACATCTTCACCCATTAAGACTGAGAATAAATCATCGGCAGCTGCTGCGTCATCGAGAGTTACTTTGATTAACACGCGATGCTCTGGGTCCATGGTGGTATCCCAAAGTTCTTTAGCTGGCATTTCACCCAAACCTTTAAAGCGTTGAATGCCGTCTTCTTTTGGTAAACGCTTGCCGGCATCAATGCCGATCTTGATCATGCCATCGCGTTCGCGATCAGAGAATGCATATTGAACTGGTTCCTTGCCGCCCCATTTTAATTTGTAAAGTGGTGGTTGAGCTAAGTAAACAAAGCCACCTTCAATAAGTGGTTTCATAAAACGGAAAAGCAGAGTTAATAAAAGAGTTCGAATATGTTGACCATCGACATCAGCATCGGCCATCAAAATAATCTTGTGGTAACGCAAGTTAGCAACATCGAAGTCATCGTGAATACCGGTGCCTAGTGCGGTAATTAGCGCCTGAACTTCATTGTTTTGCAAAACACGATCAATACGAGCTTTTTCAACATTTAGAATTTTTCCACGGATAGGTAGAACAGCTTGGTTGCGCGAGTCACGACCACCTTTAGTTGAACCACCTGCTGAGTCACCTTCAACAATGTATAGCTCGCATTTTTCAGGATCAGTCCATTGGCAATCAGCCAACTTGCCGGGCATGCCGCGACCTTCTAATAAACCTTTACGGCTACGCGATAAATCGCGCGCTTTACGTGCAGCTACTCGAGCTGCAGCTGCATCAATACTTTTACGGACAATATCTTTACCTTCGGCGGGATTCTGCTCAAACCAAGCAGTTAAAGCTTCATTTACGCACTTTTGAGTAAATGATTTTGCTTCAGTGTTACCAAGTTTAGTTTTAGTTTGACCTTCAAATTGTGGCTCGGCTAATTTGATTGAAACGATTGCAGTTAAACCTTCGCGCACATCGTCTCCAGTTAAGCGATCTTCTTTCTTTTTAATAAAACCTTGATCTTCGCCAAATTTATTAACAATTGAAGTTAGAGCGGTACGGAAGCCTTCTTCGTGCGCTCCGCCTTCGTGGGTATTAATTGTGTTTGCAAATGTGTAAACAGATTCAGAGAAACCAGCGTTCCATTGCATTGCAATTTCAAGCGACATGCGCGCTTTTTTATCTTCGTTTTCAATAAAGATAATTGATTTGTGGGTCTCGCCGCGAGTGGTATTTAAATGTTTAACGAAATCGGCAATTCCGCCATCGAACTTATAAACGACGTGAAGTTGTTCGCCTTTTTCATCAACATGTCCGGCGCGGTTATCGGTTAAGGTAATTGTTAGACCGCGGTTAAGAAATGCCATTTCGCGAAAACGGGTAGATAAAACTTCAAACGAGAAATCGGTGGTGTCAAAGATTTCAACCGATGGCCAGAATTGAACTGTGGTGCCAGTTGTTGTTGCAGCGGCGCCTTTAGCAACCGGCGCGGTTGGAACTCCTAATTTGTAAGATTGGTTCCAGGTAAAACCATCGCGCAAAACTGTGACTGCTAAATCTGTGCTGAGTGCATTTACAACTGAAATTCCGACGCCGTGTAATCCGCCAGAAACTGAGTAGCCACCATCGCCAAATTTTCCGCCGGCATGTAGAACGGTTAAAACAACTTCAAGGGCGGGCTTCTTTTCAACTGGGTGCATATCAACGGGAATTCCGCGCCCGTTATCAATTACTTTCACGCTGCCATCGGCCATAAGCGTGACGTTGATTTCGGTACAAATTCCAGCTAAAGCTTCATCTACTGAGTTGTCGACAACCTCATAAACCAGGTGGTGGAGGCCGCGTTCGCCGGTAGAGCCGATATACATGCCAGGGCGCTTTCGGACCGCCTCAAGCCCCTCGAGGACGGTGATCGCGCTGGCGTCGTAATTACCCGACTTTTCAACCACTAGTAGAACTCCCTCAATCCAACAAAATCGCCCTTAGGGGCGGCTAGGGATAAATCCCGTCGCGAATGCCCTTAATCCTAGTGGTAAAAGCAATGTAGATCTAGCCGTTATTCGCCCTGTGGGTAGGTTTTAAGCGATCTTTAACTACCCATTTAGGGTTCCTATTAGAAAAAGGGCAAAATCACCCTTTATTGGCAATTTAACCGAAAGTATCGCGGGGGCCTCTGGCGCCGCGGATGGTGCGTATGCCCCGTTTCCAACTTGGGCCTTGGGGGCCAATTATTGAGAGTTTCTCAACTAACGCTCCTGGAGCACTGGCTTGGAGTGAAGCTAATACATCGTTGCTGATTAAATTTAATTGGGTTGCCCATGCAGTCGAAGAAGTTCTAATTGTTAAGACACCTTCCAAAATTGCAATTGGTTCAGTGTGTTCTGCAATCTCTGCGCCAACGATATTTTCCCAGTTAGCGAATACATTTCCTTCAGCGATACCACTTTGCCAATCGCGATCTTGAATTAAATTTTTTAACACGTCACTAACTAATTGTGGGTCGGTAGGATTTTGATTTACTTCGCGCACTGCATTATTTCTACCAATTAGCGGTTTTTTAATGTATCCAGTTTTGTAAGAGATAAATAAATCTTTAGCTAGATCACGTTTAGACATCTACTTACCTGCTTTAACTTGGCCAGGTGTGACATAAAATTTTGTACTGTTTAAATCTGCAGGTAAATCGCTCTCAACTGCGGCGGTGATAATTGTTTGCTCAGCCATTTTAGTCGCAGCGACTAATTGCAGTCTGCGAGAAGTATCTAGCTCAGCAAACACATCATCTAAAATCAAAATTGGGTCAGAACCTTCTTGTTTTAATAAATTAAAGGAACCGATACGTAATGAAATTGCCATCGACCATGATTCGCCATGGCTGGCATAACCTTTTGCGGGAAAATCACCAATTGTTAAAATCAAATCATCACGATGAGGTCCAATTAGTGTGGTTCCGCGTTCGATCTCTTGGTATTGAACTTCTTCTAACCGGTTAGTTAAAACTGAAACATTGTTTGCCGCATCACTGGTTAAGCCTTCGGTACTTGATTTATAAGAAATACTTGCTGGTTTAACTTCATTTAAGTTGCGATAGTTTTCAGAAACAAACGGGTTTAACGCTGCGACAAGAGCTATGCGTTCGGCGGTCAAGTTCGCGCCGATATTAATAAGTTGTTCGCTCCAAGGTTGCAGAGCAGCGCTACTAGACCTAGTTTTTAGCAACGTATTACGTTGTTTAACAACACGCTCGTAATCAGCGATAACCCCAGCTAAACGTGGGCTGCGGGTGATTAATAAGCGATCTAGAAAATCACGGCGGTTTCCGGGGTCGCCACGAACTAGATCTAAATCTTCAGGGGAGAAATAAACTATTTGGACGGCCCCTAAAATTTCTCGCTGGCTGCGGGTTGGGTTTTGATTTATTCGTGCGCGGTTAGCTTTACTAACGTTTATCTCTAGGTCGATTTGTAGGGTGCGATCTTCTCGTTCAATCTCGGCCCGGATAATTGCTTGGGTTGCGCCGAGTGAAATTAGTGGTTGGTTGTTTGCAACACGATGTGACGATAAAAAACTTAGATAGATTAGTGACTCGGCGATATTTGTTTTGCCGCTGCCGTTGTCGCCGATGAATGTATTGACGCCAGGCTTGAGGTTAAGTTCTATGTTTTGGTAAGACCTAAAATCTTTAAGCGCTAACTTTGTGATGCGCATCTTAAGTATCTATCTGTTAAATATATTTACTTAAGAGGCATAACGCATTGGCATTAACAAGTAGCGATAGTTTTCAATAGCCGCGCCATCTTGTGTATCACGGCCCATCAAGATCGCTGGCTTGTTTGACCCAGTGAAAGAAATTTGTACATATGAGGTGCCAACGGCATTTAAACCATCAGCTAAGAAAACCGGGTTAAAAGCAATTGAGATATCTTCGCCAGTTAAGGAAATCTCGATTGATTCGGTTGCCTGCGCTTCTTCACCAGCTCCAGCTTCGAGTGATAGTGAACCGTTAGTAAATTCAAGACGAAGTGGCACAGTTTTATCGGTTACTAAAGCAACGCGGCGAACTGAATCAAGAAGTGGTGCAACTTCAACAATTGCAGTTGTGGTTATCTCTTGCGGTAATAAATGGCGATACGGCGGGAAAGTTCCATCAAGCATGCGCGAAGTCATTGTTTTACTTTCGCCAGCAAATCCAGCTAAACGATCATGGCTTGCTGCTGTTCCAAGAGAGAGTGAAACTTCTTTAGATGTGGTTAGTGATTTAGCGGCATCGGCTAAAGTGCGTGCGCGTAGCAAAGCTGTGGTTTCTACACCTGGTTTCGATGGTTGCCATTGCATTTCACGTACGGCTAAACGGTAACGGTCGGTCGCGGCCAAAGTTACGGTGTTTTCATTTACTTCAACATGGACACCAGTAAGGGTTGGTAATGAATCATCGCGGCCAGCAGCAATAGCTACTTGGGCAACAGCTGCAGCGAAAGTGTCGCTAGCGATTACGCCGGTACTTTCTGGAAGTTCAGGCAAGTTTGGATACTCGTTAATTGAAAGCGTTGGTAAGGTAAATTTTGCACTGCCGGAAGTTACTAAAACTCTAGTTCCGTCTAAAGTGATTGTAATTGGCTTGTTTGGTAGCGATCTAGTTATTTCAACTAGTAATTTTCCGGGCACTAAAACTTTTCCAGCTTCAATAATTTGCGCTGAGAAATTAGCTTTACTTGAAGTTTCTAAATCAGATCCGGAAAGTTCAACGTTTAAACCGGTTGCATCGATAACTATACCGAGAAGCTCGGTTTTAATTGGCCGGGTAGATAAACTGCGAGAAACCCAATTAACGCAATCGGCTAGTGCGCTCTGTTCAACAATGAATTTCATTTGGTTAGCCTTCCCGCTGTAGTAAAACTTTGCAAGTTTTTTATTTTTAATAATTGAAAATTTTGAAAATTGATTAAAGGGAATCGCACAGGTGTTTTTATATAGTTATATGTAGTAGTAGTAACCAGACCGTTTACTTGTGGGAAAGTGCCATAACCCCTAGTCAGAGGCGAATTTAAACCTTTTAACCTGTGGGAAAAGTTGTGGGTAAAACCAACAAACGAACCCAGCGCAGAAGAAGAGTTCAACGCTTCAACAACTTGACTCTTAGTTACCCACATAAAGCCCCTCCTTTTCCACAGTTATCCACAACTTATACACAATCTGGGGGTAATTCCCCTCAAATCAGACAAATACCTACTTTTGAGCTTGTTGCTTAATTCGGTTCGTTAACTCAGTGACCTGGTTATAGATCGAGCGACGCTCGGCCATTAATTGCCGGATCTTGCGATCAGCGTGCATAACGGTCGTATGGTCGCGCCCGCCAAACATTTGGCCAATTTTAGGCAACGAGAGATCGGTTAGCTCGCGGCATAAATACATAGCGATCTGGCGGGCATTTACCAATACCCGAGAGCGCGAGGTGCCGCAGAGATCCTCAAGGGTCAAACTGAAGTACGAGGCAGTTTGAGCCATGATCGCCTGGCCGGTGATTTCAGGTGCCGCATCAGTAGGCATTAAATCTTTAAGAACGATTTCAGCCAAACCTAAATCAACACCTTGACGGCTTAAAGAAGCAAAAGCGGTAACGCGAATCAAGGCGCCTTCTAATTCGCGAATATTGGTTGAGATTTTGCTCGCAATAAATTCCAAAACATCATCAGGTGCGTTTAATTTATCTTGCGCAGCTTTTTTACGCAGAATCGCAATACGGGTTTCAATTTCCGGCGGTTGAATATCAGTAATTAAACCCCATTCAAATCGGCTACGTAGGCGATCTTCAAGAGTAGTTAACTGCTTTGGTGGGCGATCACTGGAAATCACAATCTGTTTATTAGCGTTATACAAAGTATTGAAAGTATGGAAGAACTCTTCTTGAGTTCGTTCTTTATTTTCTAAAAATTGAATATCATCAACCAATAAAATATCTAGATCGCGGTAACGGCGCTGAAAAGCCGAAGCTTTGTCATCGCGAATCGAATTAATAAAGTCGTTAGTAAATTCTTCAGATGAAACATAACGCACACGGACATTGCCATATAGCTCTTTCGCGTATGCACCAATAGCGTGCAACAAGTGAGTTTTTCCTAAACCAGATTCACCATAAATAAATAGTGGGTTGTATGCCTTGGCGGGCGCTTCAGCAACTGCAACCGCTGCGGCATGAGCAAATCGGTTTGAAGAACCGATCACAAAAGTTTCAAAAATATAACGCGGGTTTAATTGCGACTGCTCTGAGTTTTTACTAACCGCCATGGAAGTATTGGAATTGTCTTCTCGACCAGTTCCAGATTTAGGAGCGGCGATCTCAATTTCCACATCAGGGGCCGCGGGGTTATTGGTGACCTCGAGAGTTTCATCGATAGTTACTGCAATATTTGCGCGCTCGTTTAACTCACGGGATAAAACTTCGCCTAAAACTGAACGAAGGCGGGTTTCTAAAACATCTTTCGCAAAAGCATTTGGGGCGGCGACCAATAAATTCGTAACGCCGTTGCCTGGCAATAAACCAAGTGGCCTAGTTAGGGTTAAAAATGCTCGATGTTGAGGCGCATCTAGTGCGACAGCATCGATTACACGTCCCCAAAGGGCGGTGAGCTCGAGATCTACAACATCCACCGTCTAAACCACCCGTCATTTAAACTTACTTAAACAATCCACATGTTTATCCACAGCCTGTGGGTCTAAAGGAGAGGTTTACCCTTTATTCCAATAAGCACCTGTGGATAGAAGCGAAAAGTAGAGGCTATTCGAAATAAAAGCAACTGCTTATCCACAGAAATTTCCCTCTGACAGCTTTCTAAAGCTCTAAAAAGCCAGTTTGACCGATTTATCCCCAGACCCGTACCGTTACCTCCTTACCTGAGCACGCTTTGCAGCTACGCAAAGCCCCGTTAGATTTTCAAGGAGTCCCCATGACAAAGCGCACCTTCCAGCCAAACGTTCGTCGTCGCGCCAAGAAGCACGGTTTCCGTGCTCGTATGGCCACACGTGCAGGTCGCGCTGTTTTAGCAGCACGCCGTGCAAAGGGACGCTCACGCCTCTCGGCTTAATTAGTAACGAAATTTAGACTTAGGTTTAATTTTTCTAATGCTGGCCAAAACGGCTCGTATTTCCAACAGCGCAGATTTCGCTAAAGCTACAAAAAGCGGACTTCGTTCAACGACTAACAGCCTTATTGGATACCTCCATCTCTCAAACTCTGGCGAAAGTACTCGTTGCGGTTTAATCATTAATAAAAGCGTTGGAAATTCTGTCATCCGTCATAGTGTCGCTCGCAAAATCCGCCACATAATTGCTGACAACCTAGCCTTATTGCCCGCCGGATCTTTATTGGTTATCCGGGCGCTTCCAGCTTCAAACGCTGCAGACTTAAAACTAGAAGCAACCGAAGTAATTTCAAAGCTCGTTAAAAAAGCTGAGCAAAAGGCTGCGGTGAAATCTTGAGAAGCCTGTTAATCGCACCAATTCATTTTTATCAAAAATTCATCTCACCTCTTTTGGGGCCCCGTTGTAAATATTACCCATCCTGTTCTTCTTATGCCGAGATCGCAATTGCGAATTACGGTTTTAAAGGAATTGCTATGGGCGCTTGGCGCATTATGCGATGCAACCCGTGGTCACACGGTGGCGTTGATTTTGTAAAAGGCGTACCAACTAATACGCAAAAAACACACGAGAGAGCACCGGTGCTATATCTATGAATACCATCCTAAACCCCTTATATATTGCGGTTTCCTGGGTTATTACAACTATCCATAGTTTTTTATCACCATTCTTTGGTGAGGCAAGCGGTGTCTCGTGGTCAGCGGCGATCATCGGCCTCGTGATCATAATTCGTATTATTTTAATTCCACTTTTTGTTAAGCAGATTAAAAGCCAACGCGCTTTAACTGCACTACAACCACAAATGAAAGAGATTCAAAAGAAGTACAAAGATGATCGCCAAAAGCAATCAGAAGAAATGATGAAGCTCTACAAAGAGCACAAAACAAATCCACTGGCATCATGTTTCCCAATTTTGGCTCAAGCTCCAATTTTCTTCGCGCTCTTTACGGTTCTAAATGGAATCGGTAAAAATCCACCGAAACCTTATGGAGTTCTAACCGTGCAGGAAGCCGAATCTGCCGCCCAAGCAAAATTCTTCGGAGCTCCAATTTCGGAAACCTTCTTAGGCACCTCAAGCACAACTGTAAAAATTGTGACTGTTCTGTTAATTGCTTTTATGTCAGCAACAACATTTACAACACAACGTCAGTTGATGGTTAAAGGAATGCCAAAAATGGATTCCTCAAACAATATGATGTTGCAACAGCAGAAAATCATGTTGTATTTATTCCCAGTTATTTTTGCGGTCTCCGGTGTGAACTTTCCAATTGGTGTTTTGATTTATTGGTCAACAACAAACCTTTGGACATGGGGACAGCAGTACTACGTAATTAAAAGAAACCCAACACCTGGTTCACCTGCATTCGAAGAGTTGCAAAAAAAGCGCAATTCAAAAAATCCAACCAGTGCAATTGAAAATATTGATGGCGCTTCGGAAGGTTCAGTAATCGAGCCAGAAGTTAAAGGCCAACGCCAGCAACCAAGTAAAAAGAAAAAGAAGAAGAAATAAATAGGGCAAAAGCCACAAATACTATTAAAAACCTACAAATAGGACAGGAATATCAATTATGAGCGAGACAGAGACAGTTGTGGAAGAGACCACCGAAAAGGCGTTAAAACCAGGTCAAAAGAGCCCAAAGACTATTGCCAAACTAGAAGAAGAGGGCGATATCGCCGCTGACTACCTAGAAGGCCTATTGGATATCGCTGATCTTGATGGCGATATTGATATCGATGTCGAAAATGACCGCGCCGCAGTTGCCATTGTTGGTGGAAAGCTAAACCACTTAGTTGGCAATGGCGGTGAAGTACTAGATGCCCTACAAGAGCTAACCCGTCTTGCCGTGCAGACTTCAACCGGTGATCGCAGCCGTTTAATGCTTGATATTGAAGGTTTCCGCTCAGGTCGCAAATCAGAGCTAAAAAAGCTAGCTGAAGAGATGGCCGAAAAAGCGAAATCAACTGGCGAAGAGATCCGCCTAAAGCCTATGAATGCCTTTGAGCGCAAAGTCATCCATGACACAATCCAAGACCTTGGGCTTAGCAGTGAATCTGAGGGCGAAGATCCAGATCGCTTTGTAGTTATCTTCCCTAATTAATAGCCAATAATGGAAGTTTCACGTGAAACAGCCCTCTCTCGAGAAGAGTTGATCGAGCGCTATTTCCCGTCTCGCCAAAATGAGATCAAAAAGTATGCCGAATTCCTTGTTGGCCCCGGAATTGAGCGTGGTTTAATCGGTCCTCGCGAAGGGGAGCGGATCTGGGAACGCCACATTTTTAACTGTTTGCCAGTCTCAACCCTAATTCCAGAGGGATCCCTGCTATTTGATATTGGTTCAGGGGCAGGCCTGCCTGGTTTGGTTATAGCTTTAGCTAGGCCCGATCTGAAAATTACCCTAATAGAGCCCCTACAGCGCCGGGTAGATTTCCTCGAAGAAGCAGTCGCGCTCCTTGGAATCGAAAATGTGGCAGTTATCCGCGGAAAATCTGAAAATGTGAAGAAGAGCGCCAATTACGTGACTGCTCGAGCCGTTGCCCCGCTTGAAAAACTAAAGAAAATCACCTCTCATATGATCAAACCAGGAGGTGCTCTTCTTGCAATGAAGGGGGAGTCAGCGGCTGAAGAGGCAAAAACTGTGCCTAACGCCGAAGTTATCGAGGTAAATCTGCCTGGTCTTGAGCTTGGGCGCATCGTGAAGGTGGCTAAGTAGAGGTAAAGGTAGTTAACTACCCTCATGAGCAGCTTAGATTCACGCGAGCGGGATTCACGTGAAACGATGCGCGTTAGTAAAACGGTAATCGGAATCCGCAAGTTAAAAGAACCTATGCCAGCCCCGGCAAATACCCGAGTTTTCGTGGTCGCCAACCAAAAAGGCGGGGTCGGAAAAACCACCAGTACCGTCAATATCGCCGCGGCCCTAGCTATGGGTGGTTTGCGAGTCTTGGTTATAGACCTGGACCCACAAGGCAATGCCAGTACCGCCCTTGGGGTTGAGCATAAAGAGAGCCCTGGCGTTTTTGAGATATTGATGGGCTCTGCCGAAATTCAAAACGTTGTGCAGAAAGTTGTTGGTTTTGCGCACCTCGAATGCATCCCATCTAATACTGGTTTAGCGCAAGCAGAAATTAATTTGGTTCCAATGGTTGCTCGCGAAATGCGTTTAAAAGATGCGATCGAAGATTTAATTAAATTTAAAATCGAAGCTGGCAGTGGATATGACTACATATTTATTGATTGTCCGCCAAGTTTAGGCTTATTAACTATTAATGCATTCGCTGCAGCAAAAGAACTATTAATCCCAATTCAATGCGAGTACTACGCGCTTGAAGGCCTAACTCAATTATTAGAGACATACTCACTAGTTAAGAAACGTTTAAACCCCAACTTAAACTTATCAACAATTATTTTAACTATGTTTGATAGCCGAACAAAACTTGCTAATGATGTTGCAGATAGCGTGCGCC
>JBILXJ010000115.1:0-3186 GCA_044378655.1 Candidatus Planktophila sp.
GCAACCACATTTGCAGCTTATGCCAATTTTTATGCCGGATCCGGGTCTGCTGGAGGTTCATTCGAATAACATCGAATAAGCCAAACAAGGGCCCTAATCCAAAAGGATTAAGGGTCCTTTTTCTTTATCCCGACAACTAACCAAACAAGAGAAAGACAAACAAAGGAAAGAAGGTGAGAACCATGAGCGTTCTCTTCAGCGAACTACTAGTACCAGGTTGGGCCGAAAGCGGCGAAAAGATTGGTCTCGGTGACATCACCGGCACATATGGCAATCCGATCGCTAATGCTTTGCCCTGCCATGGCGCAGAACCTGAAACCTTCTTCTCTGAAGCCGAAGCAGATATCAAAGCTGCTAAAGCGTTATGTGGTGAGTGTCCGGTGCGAGCCAAGTGTTTATCTGGCGCGCTCTCACGTCAGGAACCAGTTGGTGTTTGGGGCGGCGAACTATTCGAAGATGGTGTTGTTATTCAGGCAAAGCGCAAAGCTGGACGACCACGCATCGCAGCTTAAATATTTGCAGGTGCGATTTCTGGGAACCAGGAAAGCGCTTCATCGCGGAATTTGCCCTCGGCTTCTAGTTGGCAGAAAATGCCAGTAGTGCCGAGGGTTACGCGATGGATCAAAACATATTCAGCTGGCAGATTTAACTGGAAACCAATTTTGGCAGTTGGGTTTCGTGGGTCACCAACACGGGCGCTTTGATCACGTAACCATTCGCGGGAGTACTTAAATACTTCGGTTCTAAGTGGCTCAACCAGCGGCACTAGATACTCCAGGACCAGATTTGGGTCGACATCGACATCGGCCAAAATGAAGCCATCTTTTTTGAAACCTTCATAGAGCGCAATCGCATCATCATCGAGTGCGTGCTTGAGCAGATTCTTCATAGGCTCAGGGAAACCACCAGGTAAACGGTTGCACGCACCAAAGTCGAGCACGCCTAAGCGGCCATCTGCGAGTAAGCGGAAGTTGCCAGGGTGTGGGTCAGCGTGAAGTAAGCCAGCGCGATCTGGGGAGGTGAAGTGGAATCGAGCCAACTTCATGCCGGCGTTGTTGCGCTCTTCTTGGGTGCCACCGGCAATGATTTTTGAGAGCGGAGTGCCTTCAAGCCATTCGCTAACTAATACGCGATCAGATGCCGTGACAACTTTTGGAATCGCAATATCTGGATCGTTGTCGTAAACCTCAGAATATTTTTGTTGCGCTTCGGCTTCGTAACGGTAATCAACTTCTTCAATGATGCGCGCGCGAAGTTCTTCGAGCAACGGTTTCATATCTAGACCGGGCATTACTAATTGGAAAATTTTGGCAAAGCGTTGAATCTGATTTAGATCTGAGATCAAAGCTTCGGCAGCACCGGGATATTGAATCTTTACAGCAACTGGTCGACCGTCTTTCCAAGTTGCTTTATGAACTTGGCCAATAGAAGCCGAAGCAGTTGGAGTGTCTTCGAAGTTAGCGAAGTTATCGCGCCAATCTTCACCCAACTCTTTAGCTAAAACTTTGTGAACTACGCGAGTAGGTAATGGTGGTGCTGATTCTTGTAACTTTGTAAGAGTTTCGCGATAAGGCTTAGCAATTTCTTCAGGCAGTGCTGCTTCGAAAACTGAAAGCGCTTGGCCGAATTTCATCGCGCCGCCTTTTAGCTCACCTAAAACTTTAAAAACTTGTTCGGCAGTTTTTTCTTGGATTTCGCTAAAGACCATGCTGCCAGATTGACCAACTAACTGGCGACCAAAACCGAGCGCACTGCGACCGGCAATTCCGACTGGAATAGAAATCATCTTGGCGGTACGCGCCGTAGTTGATTTCGGGATCTCAGTTTCGAAGTTGCTCACGGGGTAATTCTGGCTAGAAAATCCAAATCCTGCACATTGAATTTACCAGTCACACCCGCAGGCAGGGTTGATTGCATATGCGATGTGTTGGGGATTACATGGCCGCGTTGTATCAACCAAGATTTGGGTGCCGATTAATTCACTAAAGCCAGTGTCTAAATAGTTCAGAACTGATTGGGCGATCATGCCGGCAATTTGGGCTGTGGCTGCGATATTTAATTGTTGAGGATGGGCAAATGATCTAGCGTGATTGATTTGATTGAGTAGTGAAGATTGTTCTAGTTGGTCTAATTCAATACATCTATTGCAGGGCGTTCTACCTGGAATCACTAGCGGGCCAACCCGAAGAGTTGTTGCATCAAGTGCGCTAACAAATAAGTGGGGCAAGTTAGAACTCAGCAAAGTATTAATTTTGGCTGGGTCTGGAGCGCCAAAGATAATTGTTAAATAACTAGTTGTGGTTGGATTTTTAGAGATTGGAAATAGTGCAAAGTCGCGAACGATTTCAGAAATGCGATTTACTAAGTTGGTATCTAGATCGCTAATCGCAAAGACCCCGGTGCCGAGATCATCGGCTGCAATATTTCGCTGCACATTACTTAAGGCGAGTGTGGTTTGAGAAACTCCAGATGCCAACAGAATTGTTAAGAGCGAGATGGCTAGTCGATCATCACCGCAAATATCAACAGCGACCAATTGGCGCTCACTGAGCGTTGTCACACCAGCATCGATGATTCCGGTTTGCCAAGTTATCTGACCAAGTTCGGGCATAATTCTTTTTTGCAATTGTTGGTAGGCAACATCTTGACTCTGATCTAGGGAATAAGTCTTGCGATTTGTTTTCTCAGAATGAAAACGATCGGCCAAAACAATCGGCTTAGCAACTTGATCGATCAGGTTGGCCGCGACTAACTCATCGCAGATTTTGTTCACGACTTCAAAAGGTGCCCCGGTTCGAATACTGATTTCGAAACAAGTAAGCGAGCCAGTGAAGTTAGCCAAGATGGCAGCAGCACCTGGATGACTGATTTGAATTCCAGCGCTGGCATGGCCGATGAAATGCGCTTGCGGTTTGGTGTTGCTAATCGCGGTCACGATTGCCCCAGTTTTTAGACGAGGCTTGATTTCAGAGATTTCAATTGTTGGATTAGTTGTCATGGGCGCAGGGTGCGCGCATTTTGAATGCGGCCGGACTAAGTAGGAAGAATTCTGCGAAGTACGGGAGGTTTTCTTACTTGCCGTCAGCCCGAGCTAACCGGGGAGTCAAAAGCAAACGACCCGCAACGATTAACTCGCTGCGGGTCGTTCGAGTAAAACTTTTGGTGATAAAAATTACTGAGCTTTGC
>JBILXJ010000024.1:0-11010 GCA_044378655.1 Candidatus Planktophila sp.
CTAATCGCAGTGAAGCCACCTCGGACTGCAGAGAGCGAACCGGTCGCAACAGTCTCTGACTCTTCAAAACCTGGCTCACGCAAATGAGTATGTAGATCTACTAGACCCGGTAGCACTTGTTTGCCTGCCAGATCGATGACTTTATGATTCTCTGCCAACGAACCGGTTGCAACAAAGTGACCACCTTGTATCGCTAGATCTGAACTTCTTCCATTTGGCAAAGTTGCATTCTTTAGTAAATAACTCATTAGTTGATTCCGCCTTCGATTGGTGCCCCGCCAAGTAATAGATAAAGAATCGCCATACGCACGCTCACGCCGTTGCTAACTTGTTCGACAATAACCGACCTAGCGCTATCGGCTGCATCGGCAGTTATCTCAAGCCCTCGGTTCATAGGGCCTGGATGCATGATTATCGCATTCGAATTAAGTGCCTTCACACGATCACGATTTAGCCCGAAGTATCTAGAATATTCCCGAGCATTTGGAAAGAATATTTCGTGCATACGTTCTTGTTGAATGCGTAGCATCATAATTACATCGACTTGCGGAAGAACTGAATCCAAATCATACGAAATCGTTACTGGCCAACTATCTACGCCAAATGGCAGCAAGGTTGGTGGCGCTACTAGCGTTACATGTGCACCCAACTTTGCTAACAACAAGACATTTGAACGAGCGACTCGAGAATGGAGAATGTCGCCGACAATTGCTACGCGCAGGCCGGATAAATCTTTAGCTCCTTTACCGAGATGTTTGCGAATCGTGTAAGCGTCGAGCAGAGCTTGGCTGGGATGTTCATGTGTTCCGTCACCGGCATTAATTACCGCACCACTCATCCACTGATTATCGGCTAATCGAAATGGCGCACCCGAAGCAGGATGACGTATAACAACCGCATCAGCTCCCATCGCTTGCAGAGTTTGCGCAGTATCTTTCAAGGACTCGCCTTTACTTAGACTTGAGCCCTTCGCGGAAAAATTGATTACATCTGCAGAGAGACGTTTAGCGGCCGCTTCGAAGGAGATCCGAGTTCGGGTTGAATCCTCGGCAAATAGATTCACGATTGTGCGACCACGCAATGTTGGTAGCTTTTTCATAGGACCATCAGAGATGCGTGCCAGCTCAGCTGCAGTGTCAAGAATTAGAATCGCTTCGTCGCGCGAGAGATCATTGATACTAAGTAAATGTTTCACTTGACTCCCCCTTCGGCGATCGTTACTTCATCGACTCCATCGACTTCAACCAAATTCACTTTGATTACTTCGCTACGAGAGGTTGGAATATTCTTTCCGACGAAATCTGCCTTAATTGGCAACTCACGATGTCCACGATCTACTAAGACTGCTAGCGAAACGCTGGTCGGCCGGCCGATCTCGCCCAGGGCATCAAGTGCGGCACGGATCGTGCGACCAGAGAAGAGAACATCATCGACCAAGACCACATGTCGGCCTTCAACACCTGCTGCAGGAATTAGCGTCGGCAAAAGCGCTTTAGGTGATCTGGTGCGCAGGTCATCACGATGCATCGTTGTATCTAGAGTTCCGACTGCAACTTGACCACCTTCAATTTTATTAATGGCTGCAGCAATGCGCGTGGCTAAGTGAGCCCCGCGCGTAGGAATGCCTAAAAGAGTGATTGATTCAGCACCGTCATAGCGCTCAAGAATTTCATGAGCTATGCGGACTATCGCGCGCGAGATATCGGGCGCAGGCAGAACTGTTTTCATTTTAAATCTCCTTCCCCACCTCGCAGGATGGGTCTTAAAGGATGCGGCGCAAGAATAGCAGTAGCACCGCCAAACCTGTGGATGGGCCAAGTCGCCGCAGTTGCGTTCAGGCTAACTTTGCGGTCATGGAAACAGATACCCAGAACCAAGCGTTTACTCGCCCATTTCCCAGCAATATCGAGATCGGCCGGCGCATGCGCGCAGCCCGCAAGAAGCGAGGCTGGACCATTGCCGAAATGTCAACTGTCGGAAAGATCAAGGCGGTAGTAATAGGCTCCTACGAACGAGGATCGCGGAATATGCCGATCTCTCGGTTGGGTGAAATCGCCAGAATTCTTGAAGTTGATGTCGCCTTCTTGCTCGGTCAGCCGTTAAGCCGCCAAAGCTCGGCCATGGTTCTGACTCTGGATTTACGAGCCCTTAGTCGTCCAAGTTTTAGCAACCCTGATCGCCTGGCCTTATTGGTTAGTTATTGCGCTGGGATAGTGAAAAAGCGCAGCGACTGGAATGGCGAAGTTCTATCTATTCGCGAATCTGATTTACTCAATTTGAGTTTTGTTATGGCAATTGAACAAGCAGATCTACTGCAATGGTTAACCGTTGAAAACTACTTGATTACAGAGATAAATCGCTCTTAATCGAAGTAATCTTCGCTAAAACACCGTGAATATAGCCGGCAGATTCCTCAGTAGATAAATCTTTTGCGAGCACTAAAGCCTCGTCAATCGCGACTGCATCAGGAATTTCGGCAGTCCACAGGATCTCAAAGATTGCGATCCGCAGAATATTGCGATCTACGGCAGCTAATCGATCTAGATCCCAACCTTGAATATAAGTTGCGATCAGCTCATCTATCTTGCGCTTGTGGTTGCTTACCCCGGTAACTAACTCTTTGGTGTAATCACGAACTGGCGGCAGCTCTGCTTCATCGCTGATGTTTAGTCGTGTTTCAATAATCGCTAACGGATCACTCTTGCGAATGTCCGCTTCGTAGAGAATATCAAGACTATGTTTTCGAGCTTTACTGCGTGCAGACACTAGTTAGCGCGACCTTGATACGAACCATCTCTAGTATCAACCATGATCTTTTCGTCCTGCTTAATGAAAAGAGGCACCTGAATCTGAATACCAGTTTCAACTGTTGCTGGCTTAGTTCCACCTGAAGAGCGATCGCCTTGCAGGCCTGGCTCGGTATAAGTCACGGTTAATTCAACCGATGCTGGTAATTCGATATACAGCGGATTGTTCTCATTGATGGCAACGATAGCTTCAGTATTTTCAAGCATGTAGTTTGCCGCATCGCCCACAGTTGCAGCCGAGATACTCATTTGATCATAAGTCTTGTTATCCATGAAGACGAAATCTTCGCCTTCTTTATACAGGAACTGCATTTCGCGTTTTTCCAGAATCGCAACTTCGATTTTCACGCCGGCATTGAAAGTTTTTTCTACAACTTTGCCAGTTAGCACTTGGCGCATCTTGGTGCGTACGAAAGCTGGACCTTTGCCCGGCTTAACGTGCTGGAACTCAATAACAGTCCAAAGGGTGCCTTCAATATCTAGACACATGCCATTTTTAAGATCATTTGTGGTTGCCACTTTGGAGCTCCTCTTGTGTTTGCACTTCTTGTTTTTTACCAGTCTTTTTCAATACTTCTTCAAATATCGCACAAGACTTGCAGCCACCGCAGTTCGGTGGACTCGAATAGGTGCTTAGGATACCTAATACCTGCGAGATTACTTAAATCCGCACCCGCGACGTTACTTAACGCCAGTGATTATTAATCCGGCCCTGATTATTTAGTCAAGCCTTTGAGCGCAGAAATTGCTAGCGCATAAGAATTGGGACCAAATCCCCCAATGGTGCCGTTAGCTACGCCAGAGATAACCGAAGTGTGTCGAAATTCCTCGCGAGCTAATGGGTTAGATAAATGCACTTCGATAAGTGGCGATTTAACTAACTCAGCCGCATCGCGGATCGCATAAGAATAATGGGTAAAGGCTGCCGGATTAATAATCACTGGAGTTGAATTGTCGGCAGCTTCATGCAACCAAGAAACAATGGTGGCTTCGTCATCGCTCTGTCGCACATCTGCGGTGTAGCCATGGCTCTTGGCTGACTCTTCGATAAAGGCTTTGAGTTGCGGATAATTGAAATCGCCGTAGATACTCGAATCACGAATATCTAAACGCGCCAAGTTAGGCCCATTGATAACCAAAATCTTCATGAACTAAGCCTCTCATATGCGGCGAGTAAGTCGCTTTCACTCGGCGCTTCGATTCTGAGCGTCTTACCAATTTCACTTATCGCGACGAAACGCAGTGTTCCGGATCGAGATTTCTTGTCGATTGCCATACTGGCACGCAACTCTGCCCAATGGCGGCTTTCGTATGTGGTCGGCAAACCCAACTTCTGCAAAATACTCAGATGCAGATGGGTTATCTCATCGGAGAGAATCCCGGTCTGATTCGCCAGATTGGCAGCGAAGACTAAGCCGATCGAAACACATTCACCATGACGTAGCGAATATTTACAATGCAATTCAATTGCATGGCCAAGGGTGTGGCCATAATTGAGAATCTCTCGATCAAAGCTCTCTTTAAAATCGCCACTAACTACCTTTGCCTTTACACCCACTGTTCGAGAGATAAGTTCGAGAGTCAGAGCGCGATCGCTGCGAACTTCTGGCACGCTCTTTCCATTTAGTAACTCAACGATGACTCCATCGACAATAAATCCACTCTTCAATACCTCAGCGAGGCCAGCGGCGAAGTCACGATCGCTGAGCGTATCCAACCAGGCAAGATCGACCAAGACAGAGATCGGCGAATAGAAAGAACCAATCAGATTTTTACCATACTCACTATTTATTCCAGTTTTGCCACCAACTGCGGCATCAACCATCGCCGCCAAAGTGGTCGGCACAGCTACCCAATCAATGCCACGCAACCACGAACTTGCGACAAACCCGGAGAGATCAGTTACTGCTCCACCGCCAACGGCAATTACGAGATCGTTGCGGGTGAAACCAGCAGCACCTAACCAATCCAGCACTTTTTGGTAGGTTGCAAAAGATTTGCCGGCTTCAGAATCTGGGACGGTAAAGATATGGATCTGGGCATCAGTCTCTGGCAATCCGACTATGCGATCACGCATTGCTTCAGAAACAATTATGGCAACCTGACCTCGATCTACGAGAAGTGGCTTAATCGCTGCTTGCCAATTAACATCGATTTCGACTTCATATTTACGATCAGCAGATACCGAAATGTTACTCATTACGCAACCGCCAAAATGTCCGCGCAAATTTCATTGACAGTTCTATCATCAACTGGAACAACTGCAGTTGCCAGAGCCTCATAGATCGGTCGACGCGAGCTCATTAGTTCATTCCATTGTGCTCGCGGATTACCCAGCAACAGTGGACGATCGCGATTAAAACCAACTCGAGCAGCAGCTTTACCAAGTGAGATATCCAGAAAAATAACGGTTGCTCCGCTGCTGCGAATTAGTTCCTGAGCGGGCAATGAAATAGGTGCGCCACCCCCAAGGGACACAACACCATTGTCCGATTGCAAAACTTCAGCTAAGACTTTGAGTTCTTCGGCTCGGAAAACTGGTTCACCTAGATCTACGAAGATATCTGAGATCTTCTTATCTAACTTAGCTTCAATCATCGAGTCAGTATCAGCGAACTTAACCTTCATTTTCTTGGCCAGTGAGTGCCCTATGGTGCTTTTTCCAGCACCCGGTGGACCGATCAAAATAATCTGACTACTCATTTTATCGTTAGGTGCGCGATATAACTTTCGAAATTGCGCTTAGTTTCACCAACGCTGTCGCCACCGAATTTTTCAAGGACTGCTTCGGCGAGAACAAGTGCGACCATAGCCTCAGCTACTACACCTGCCGCCGGAACTGCGCACACATCTGATCGTTGATTAATTGCTTTTGCAGCCTCGCCAGTTTTGACGTCAATAGTGTCGAGGGCCTTAGGTACAGTTGAAATAGGTTTCATCGCAGCGCGTACGCGCAAGATTTCTCCGTTAGACATTCCACCTTCAGTGCCACCGGCCCGATCAGTGCGACGACGGATCGCGCCATCTGGTCCGCGTTCAATTTCATCGTGAGCAACCGAACCGCGACGCGTGGCAGTTGTGAAACCGTCGCCAACTTCAACACCTTTAATCGCCTGAATTCCCATCATGGCTGCAGCTAAGCGCGCATCAAGTCGACGATCCCAATGCACATGTGAACCTAGTCCCGGTGGCAAGTTGTATGCCAAAACTTCAACAACACCTCCTAAAGTGTCGCCATCAGAATGCGCAGCTTCAATTTCAGTGATCATCGCAGCACTCGTTTGAGAATCCGCACAACGCACTGGATCTTCATCAATTCGTTTCATATCGCCAGCACTTGGCAACTGCGTATTTTCAGGAACACGAACTGAACCAATTGAAAGTACATGACTTAAAACGGTGATGCCACAAGTTTGTTGCAAGAAAGCACGCGCAACGGCACCTAGCGCAACTCGCGCTGCAGTTTCGCGTGCACTGGCACGTTCTAAAATCGCACGCGCATCATCGAAATCATATTTTTGCATGCCAACTAGATCTGCATGGCCGGGACGAGGTCGACTTAGAGGTGCGTTGCGGCCCAGATCCTTAATCTCTTCTTCTGGAACTGGGTCGGCCGACATGACTTTTTCCCATTTTGGCCACTCTGAGTTTGCGACCTGAATTGAAATTGGCCCGCCTTGCGTTAGACCTAATCTAATTCCACCAAGAATCGTGACTTTATCGGCCTCAAAATTCTGGCGTGCGCCACGCCCGACTCCTAAGCGACGACGAGCAAGGTGATAGTCAATATCGGCAGTCGTAATTTGGACCGAAGCCGGAATTCCCTCAATGATCGCACTAAGAGCTGGACCATGAGACTCACCTGCAGTTAACCAACGCATGGGGCAATTCTCGCAGATGAATCGCTTTTATGTCGCCATATTAAGCGCTGCGGCCAACAAGATAGCTGGTGCGAAAGCAATCCGTTTCGGGAACCCTCGATGCATCAGTGTGATTGCGATTAGTTGCAGCCACGAAAGCGCTATTAGGAGCGCGATAGAGGTAGTTATTTTCTCCTGGTTGATCCATGGCGCTAGTAGAAAAATCAGTTTCACATCGCCCATGCCAAGTAACGATGTCAATCCAGATAGTAAGACCAGAGCGAATAACAGAAGCAAAAATAGATTTACCTGAACCCGAAGGTTCAAAAGATAGAAAGCGGGCCAGAGTAGAACCACGCCCCAAGAGATTGACCTATTAGTAATTTTGAAAGTTTTTAAATCACGCAAAATCACTGAAGCGCCCCAGATTAGGCAGACCGCCTGTGCCAGAAATTGAAGAACCATTCAGGCAAAGTAACGAAAAGAACTCAAAGTAGTTACTTGAGGACATCGAACTGTGCAGAAGAATTAACTACAGGCGCTTTAGAGCTGACTCGCGCATTAGCGGGGCAAGTTGAGAGCGCCTCACTGACGTTCCAGTAAAAATGGCAATCTGAGAGATCGCTTGGTGAACCAACAGATCTAGACCATCAATACTTTCAAGACCGACGTTTCGCCAGAAACCCATTAACGCAGTTGGCCAAGGGTTGTAGAGAGCTTCGAAGAGCAGCGCACTTGCACCTGCTATTTTTCCAACTAATTCATCCGCCGCACCCGCTGGTGAAGTATTGATGATTAAATCATATTGAGCCCAATTAATTCGATCATCGAAACCGATTACCGAAACTGGGGCAAAGAGCGCCGACTTAATCAAACTCGCACTTCGATGTTCACTTCGGCTCGCAACATCGATAACAGCGCCAACATTGTCGAATGCAGCGATCGCTGCTCGAGCTGTTGCTCCCCCACCTAAAATCAAAATATTTTGAAAAGTTGCGTTCGTCTTTGCCGCGACACTCTGCTGGAAACCAACTACATCAGTGCTATCAACTTTCCACGATTCGCCAACTTTAATCAAGGTGTTGGCGCTTCTGATTCGTTTGGCTAGTTCCGAGGTTGGGAACCCCAGATCGACAAGTTCTTCTTTGAGCGGCATGGTCAGTGAGAAACTATTTAACTCTGGTGGTGTGGAATCCAGATACTTAGTAAGGTCGCCACTTTTAACTTCAACTGCCGTGTATTTTGCCGAGATCTCTAAACATTCATAGGCAACCTGGTGAATTACCGGCGAAAGTGAATGCGAAATTGGCGAGCCGAGAACTGCGCCATTGAAAGTTCTCACTCGAATACACCCGCCTTTAAATTCTTCTTATAGAGCAATTTCCAGTTATTGAACTCTGAAAACGATTTGGTAAAGCGGGTATCTCCCGGTGCTACGGTGATAAAGAATAGCCAATCACCCTGCGCTGGTGCGATTGCCGCCTTAAGTGCCTCTAGACCAGGATTTCCGATTGGCGCTGGCGGGAGCCCGCGATTCTGGTAAGTATTAAAGGGCGATTTGAGTTTCGTTGACTTACTGCTTAAGAATATTTCTCCGCGACTCTTCATGACATAGTGAACTGTCGAGTCGAACTGCAACGGCATGCCCAGGGCTAAACGATTTCGAACAACACGTGAAATTTGTGCGAAATCTTGCGATCTGCCCTCAGCTTGAATCAACGAAGCTAGCGTGATTAGTTGCTGAGTATTGAGCTTTCCTTCCGGGTCAGTGAAATCTATAGTTGAAATAGCTTTGCTGAATCTATTCACCATGCTTTGAAGCGCATCTAACTGACTGGTGCCTTCGGCGAAACTGTATTGGGCTGGAAACAGAACACCTTCAAGACTTGTAACGCCCTTGGGTAGTAAAACTTGCTTAGCTGTATCTCTAGGATTCTCGGACCAAATTTTTGTTTCAGAGATTTGTTTAAATACTTCTGAATCCCAAGCGCCTTCAGCTATTTTAATTAAGTCAGTAATCCGCTTCGGGTCTAGCAACTGGTCCAGTGCTTGTTTGCCACTTATTTTTAAAGACAAAGAGTGAGTACCAGGTGCGATACTCGCGGCTTTCGGATCGGCAACCGCTGCTCTAAAGAAACTTTCGGCTGATGCCACGACTCCAGCTTGTTCAAGAATCTTTGCTATCTCAGCACCTGTCGCACCTGCTGCGATAGAAATGGGAACGTCTTTCTCGGTTTCTGAAATGACTCGCAGCGGATAGTTCGCATATCCGCCACCAGCTTGATTTATTTCGCGTAATCCAAAAGTAAGACCCATGATGAAAACGCCTGCGATGCTTAAACGTTTTAAAGCGCCTCGATTAAGCATCTTTTGCTTTATCAATCGCGATGCCCTGCTCGAGAATGGCCACAGCTGCTGCCATATCTATTTTGCTACGAGCCTCTTTTGCGTTAACGCCGCTTTGTCGCATGGCATTAGCCGCCGAAACTGTTGATAGGCGTTCATCAATCATGGTTACCGAAATTTGGAATTGCGTAGAAAGCTTTTCGGCAAACGCGGTCGCTTTCTCAACTGAGAGACTCGATTGGCCGGACAGATGAAGAGGTTGGCCTACATAGAAAGCTACGGGTTCATGCTCAGTTATCAGCTCAGCTATTTGCTTAAAGAGTTTTGGATCGCCACTGGAAAGCGTGGTTAGGGGCGAAGCCAAAATTGAATCGGGATCCGAGATTGCAACACCGATTCGCACATCACCATAATCAAAAGCGATTCGGCGACCTCTTTGCATAGGCGTTATAGCGCTGCCACTGCAGCGGTTATTGCAGCTAACGCTTCGAGAGACTTGCTGGCATCGGTGCCGCCGCCTTGCGCGAAATCATCTTTTCCGCCGCCACCGCCACCTAGAACCGTAGAACCTAGTTTGACTAGTGAACCAGACTTCGCACCGAGTGCGCGCGCAGAATCTGAAGCTGCAACCACCAGAACTGATTTGCCGGCTGAAGAACTGATTAGGGCAATCACACTCGTCGCGAAACGATTTCGAAGATCGAGGGCGATGGTGCGTAGATCATCACCAGAAATTCCATCAGCAAGAACCGCAGTGACCATATCTATCTGACCTACCTTGGTGACTGAGTCGGCAATCGCAGAGACCGTACCCAGCGCTTGCGCCGAACGAACGGCCGCTAACTCTTTTTCAATTTCTTTGATTTTTTCTAACAAGTCATTAATGCGTTCGGGTAGCTCATCAACACGAGCGCCTTTAATAATCTGGGTAAGTGAATTAAGCAATAGATGTTCGCGAGCTAAGAACTTGTAAGCATCGACACCAACTAGCGCTTCAACGCGACGAACCCCAGCACCAATTGAAGACTCGCTCAAAAGCTTGACCACGCCTAGTTGACCTGAACGTGAAACGTGGGTGCCACCGCAAAGTTCGCGTGCCCAATCCCCGACGCTGACCACTCGAACAGTGTCGCCATACTTCTCGCCAAACAGCGCCATCGCCCCGATAGCTTTTGCTTCGGCTTGCGACATGCTTGCAGCAGTAACTTCAAGATTATCTAGTAACAAGGTATTTACTCGCGACTCAACTTCATCAAGTGCTGCATCTGAAACCGCGCCAGTTGCGGGGAAATCAAAGCGAAAACGTCCTGGCGAGTTTTCTGATCCTGCCTGCGTAGCAGTTTCACCTAAAACTTCGCGGAAAGCTTTGTGCACCATATGAGTTGCTGTGTGCGCGCGAGAAATAGAATCGCGACGCTCCTGGTCAATAGTTGCCAAAGCGCCTTGGCCAACAGCAACCTCACCACTTAATACTCGTCCTCGGTGAACAGATAAACCATTAACTGGTGCTTGCACATCATCAATCTCAATTACTGCACCGTTGGCCAATTTAATCAGCCCAGTATCGGCTAACTGTCCGCCACCTTCGGCATAGAACGGTGTGCGATCCAGAATAACTTCTACTTCATCGCCACTCTTGGCGCTCTGCGCAATTACGCCATCTACCAATAGGCCATTAATTTTGCCTTCGGCTTCGGTGTGCGTATAACCGAGAAACGTGGAAAGACCAGATCCATCTGCAATCTGCTTGTATTGCGATAAATCGGTATGGCCAGACTTCTTAGCGCGCGCATCAGCTTTAGCGCGATCTTTCTGTTCCTTCATTAAACGCTGGAAGCCTTCAGTGTCGATCTGCAGTCCAACTTCTTGTGCCATCTCAAGAGTTAAGTCGTATGGGAAACCGTAGGTGTCGTGCAGTTTGAAAACTTCTTCGCCACCTAGAGTTGAAACTTTCTTAGTTTTCAACGCAGCTGCCGCTAAATCAAAAATTTGAGTTC
>JBILXJ010000004.1:0-36027 GCA_044378655.1 Candidatus Planktophila sp.
AGGAAGAGGTCGATGGTTCGAGTCCATCTAGGCCCACCCCCCGCTCAACACGGGGACCTAGCTCAATTGGTAGAGCACCGCCTTTGCAAGGCGGGGGTTAGGGGTTCGATTCCCCTGGTCTCCACTCCAGTAATACTTTTCGTACCCATTTATAAAAATCGTAAAGGAAAATAAAATGACAACAGCGACACTGCACACAACTATGGGCGACATCATTGTTGAACTTTTTCCTGATCACGCACCAAAGACAGTTGCTAACTTCGTAGAACTTGCAACCGGTGCCCGCGAATGGGTTGATCCACGCACTGGCGAAAAATCAACTGCCAATCTTTACGACGGCACAGTTTTTCACCGCGTTATCGATGGTTTCATGATTCAAGGTGGCGATCCACTAGGTCAAGGCACTGGCGGCCCAGGTTATAAGTTCGCTGATGAGTTCCATGGCGAATTAACTTTTGATCGTCCATACATTCTTGCAATGGCTAACTCAGGGCCAGGAACAAATGGTTCACAGTTCTTCATCACGGTTGCACCAACAACTTGGTTAAACCGCAAGCACAGCATCTTTGGTGAAGTTAAAGATGCCGCAAGCCAAGCTGTTGTAGATGCGATTGGCACAACAAAGACTGGCGCACAAGATCGCCCAGTTACACCAATTAAAATTAATTCAATAACAGTCGCTTAACTTACCCAGAACTGTTTTGAATAACTAGCGTGTTAAATAAACGCACTGCAACTAATGCGTTAATTGTAATTATTTGTGCAGCTTATTTAGCACAACAAATTTTTCCTGATTTAAAATTTCAATTACTTTTGCCTGGACTGGATTATTTGCAATACAGCAACGAGTGGTATCGATTAATTACAGTCGCACTAACTCATGGTGGGCTAATGCACCTTGGATTTAATATGTATTCGCTTTACATACTTGGCACACCAATTGAATCCGCTTACGGAAGAAATAAATTTTTAACGATATTTACCATCTCGCTGCTAACCGGATCGCTCACTTCAGTATTTTTAAACACTTCAAACTTTGCTTCAGTTGGAGCATCAGGTGCGATCTTTGGTTTATTTGGAGCTTTTTTAATTGTGGGAAAAACCATCGGGGCCGATATTCGCGAGATCGCAATAATCATTGGCCTGAACTTCGCGCTTGGATTTATCTTGGGTGGCATCGATTGGCGGGCACACCTAGGCGGCCTATTTGGCGGGGCACTTGCTGCTCAATTGATACTGGTTCGCCGCCGCTAGTTCTCTGAGCTAACATTCCGAGCTAATTGCCGACCTAATTACATGGCTGTAATTCTCCACACCTGTGGAGATCCTTGTGGATAACTAGCTAAAGGGCTGAAACTAGCGCCACTTAGTGGCTAATGAGAAGCCAAAAGCGATAAATGCGAAGCCAACCACCATGTTCCAGGCGCCAATATTAGGAATTGGGTACTGAGTTTGGCTGACGTAGAAAGTCACAATCCAGAAAAGACCAACCAAGAATGAGCCAACCATTGTTGGAGCTAGCCATGATGGGCTCTCAAGTGGGGCGTGTGGAGTGTGGTCAACGAGCTCTTGGTCGTGAGCGTGCTGCTCCTGAACCTTCTTACGCAATTTGGACTTAGGCATGTCGCCAAGGGTAACAGGGCGGCGCGAAATATCAACCGCGTCAATGCTGTGAGTAGGCCAGAATTGCCCCATGGCCACCACCAAGATTCTTGTCGTAGATAACTACGACTCATTTGTCTTTAACTTGGTGCAGTACCTAGGTCAGTTAGGCGCCGAAACTACCGTTGTTAGAAATGATGAAATTTCGGTTGAAGCGGCCCTTGATTATGACGGCGTCTTAATCTCACCAGGGCCCGGAACACCAGAGGCTGCCGGCATAAGTATCGCAATGATCAAATTTTGTGCCGAGAAAAAGATTCCACTCTTTGGTGTTTGTTTAGGCCACCAAGCAATTGGTGTTGCATTCGGTGCAACAGTTTCGAGAGCACCAGAGTTAATGCATGGAAAAACTTCAGAGATAATTCATAACTGCGAAGGCGTATACGCAAATTTACCTTCACCTTTTACGGCAACTCGTTATCACTCATTAGCAATTGAACGCGCAACAGTGCCAGATGAATTACAAATTACCGGTCAAACTGAAGGCGGCATTGTTATGTCAGTGCGACACAAATCGCTGCCAATTGAAGGCGTGCAATTTCACCCGGAATCTGTTTTAACCGAACATGGTCATGCGATGTTAGCTAATTGGTTAACTGAATGCGGCGACAAAAATGCTCAAACTAAAGCAGTCGGCTTATCTCCAGTTATTGGCACTCGCGGCTAACTAAGGCGCTTTGTTAATTGTAATTGTTACCGATTCACCGATAGTGCGTGTGGCACCAGCTTCTGGGAATTGACGAATAACCACACCAATCGCTTGCGCAGGGTCATAATCATTAAATTCTTTAATTAAGAAATTCGAATTAATTAAAATCGCGCGCGCTTGAATCGCTTCAACCCCAATTAAGTTAGGGATCTCAACTTCACCATTTGCAATTGTTAAAACCACACCAGAACCTGCGGTAATTGTTGAACCCATTTCCGGAGAAACTGCCAAAACGGTACCTTGTGGTTTATCTGAAGGTGTAACTTCTGTGCGCGCAACAACTAAACCAACCGAAGTGAGTACTGCACGGGCATCGCCAAGTGATAAACCAACTAAACCATCAGGAACAAGCGCGTCACCCGGACCATCAGAGATAGTTAAAACAACTGCCGAACCAGGCTTGGCTTGAGCAGATGCAACTGGGATCTGATTTGCAACGCGATCAACCGGAATCTGTGGGTCATGAGCACGCTGAACCGTAACTACATAGTCACCCAACTGCGCCTTGGCCTCAGCCTCGGTTAACCCAATTACGTTAGGTACAGAATTAGAAGGCCCACCAGTGGTACCGGTATTAGATAAATTCAAACCAAAGAGCGCTGCTCCGCAAACAATAAGCACGCCAATAAAACTAAATACTAAAGTTTTACGCGTGATCGGCGTACGCGCAATTTTAGCTTTTACAACTTGACCACCATGGATACGGAATAAATCATCGAGCATCAAGCCAGCACTTTGATAGCGATCAATTGGTCGTTTAGCTAACGCAACTGAAAGCATTACATCTATACCTTCTGGCAACCCTGGCAAAACTGAACTCGGCAATGGAAATTCACCAGATACATGTTGGTATGCAATCGAAACAGGTGTGTCACCAGTAAATGGTGGCTGCCCAGTAATTACTTCGTATAACAAACAACCGGCTGAATAAATATCGCTGCGGGCATCTGCCACTTCACCAACTGCTTGCTCTGGAGAAAGATATTGAGCGGTGCCAACTACATTCCAAGTATTAGTAAGAGTTGCAGCTAAATCATCGAGTGCGCGCGCGATACCAAAATCCATAACTTTAACGTCACCCTTATCGGTGATCATTACGTTTGCTGGCTTAATGTCTCGGTGCACAATGCCACGTTCATGCGAGTAATCCAATGCAGCCAAAATTCCTTCGCCAATTTCTAAAGCACGATCTAGCGGCAATCGCTCACCTGTACGAATAATTTCGCGAAGTGTTTTGCCAGATACCAGTTCCATCACAATATAAGGAGCTGGATCTTCGCCAGAGTCATAAACCGCAACAATGCCTGGATGGTTTAAGCCCGCAGCTGCCAGTGCTTCTTTACGGAATCTAGTTACAAAAGAAGGATCTTTAGCTAAATCAGAGCGAAGAATTTTTACCGCAACTTTTCGGGACAAACGTTCATCAATTGCTTCGAAAACATCGGCCATTCCGCCAGTGCCAATCATGTCGCCAACTCGGTAGCGACCACCTAGTAATTGGCTCATTTACTAGCCCCATGTAGCTCTGTTTCAACCGTTAAGTCGGTTGCAATATCAGCGACAATAACTGTCACGTTATCTGGTGCATCATTTACATAAGTGGCATCAACCAAGGCGGCAACTGCATCTTCGCGCTTGTTTTTCTTAAGTAGCGACTTAATTTCTTTATTTGTCAGCACACTGCTTAACCCATCGCTGCAAAGAAGGTAACGGTCGCCAGCCTTGCGTTCATAAACCACTAATACTGGATCAAGATTTCCAGAACCCATCAATACTTGGGTGAGTAAAGAGCGTTGTGGGTGATCATTTGCTTCGGCCAAAGTTAACTTTCCTTGGTCAATTAATTCTTGTAGCACTGTGTGGTCAAGGCTTAATTGTTCTAACTCACCATCGCGCAATCGATATGCGCGCGAATCACCTATATGCATGAGCGCAATGCGATCTTCGTGCAACAACAAAGCAGTCAAAGTTGTTCCCATTCCACGAAGCTCTGGATCATCACTGGCTACACGTGCGATTTCTAAATCAATATCTACCATTGCTTGTGCCAACAAATCTTCAATCGAGTCAGCATCAATATGAATACTTTGTGAAATTGGGATTAACTTCGTTAACTCTTTAATAGCAATTGCAGATGCCACTTCGCCACCCGCGTGTCCACCCATTCCATCGGCAACAGCGATTAAGTTTGCAGATGTGATTGCAGAGTCTTCGTTACCAGAACGACGCAGGCCAATAGCCGAACGCGCAGCAAGTGCGAATACGGGTTGGCTCATGTGTCTTAGCCTAACGCTGATCGCTAAGTGATCAATGCCTAGACCGCTGATTTACGCGCACCGTGGATCTTCTTTTGATCACCCGGAAAATACCCGCGCAGCGTTTATGGCGGCAATTTCCGATGGCGCCGATGGTTTCGAATGCGACTTAAGACTTACTAAAGATAACCAGGTAGTTATTTGGCACGATTCAAATATGTTGCGTATGGCCAACCATAAAGCGGTGGTAGCTCACACCGATTACTCAGAGATGAAAGAAATATACCCAGACTTAATGCTGCTAACCGAGCTACTTGAGATTGCTAGCAAACACAAAAAAGCTTTAGCGCTTGAAACGAAACACCCAGTGCCATCAGGCAATGAGGTAGAAAACAAAATAATGGAACTTATTAGTCCTTATAAGAATTTAGATATTGCCTTACTTAGTTTTAGTTGGTTGGCTATTGAAAAAGTTGCCAAGTCAGAGACCAACATAGAAACTGTCGCACTTGTAAATGCGCTAAACGCTCCTATTATGAATCGCTTTTCATCAGCCAAATCTTTCGCACCAGATATTGAAGAGATCAGAAATCACCCTGAATTAGTGGCTAAATATCAAAGTGAAGGAAAACGGGTTTTTGTTTGGACGGTAAATGATCTAGTTGATCTAAAACTATGCGCCCAGCTAGGTGTCGATGTTGTAATTACAGATATGCCGGCGCGAGCAGTAAGTGAGCTCGGGTATCCTTAACCAGTGAGCACATACGCCTATCTCGGTCCAGCAGCGACTTTCACCGAGGCGGCGCTCAAGAAAATTACTGGACCATCTGATCAACTTATTCCTTATGTGAATGTCACTGCAGCATTAAACGCGGTTCGCAATAACGAGGCCGAATTTGCGCTAGTGCCGATTGAAAATTCAATCGAAGGTGTTGTTGCCCGCACACTAGATGAACTAGCAACGGGTGAACCATTAGTAATTGCCGGCGAAGTTACTTTGCCAGTTTCTTTTGCATTCATGGTTAAACCTGGAACCAAAGAGATTAAACGAATTGCTACTCACCCACATGCCGAAGCGCAATGTCGTACCTACATTGCTAATAACTATCCGCATGCCGAAGTAGTTGCTACTAATTCAACTGCCGCCGCAGCTGAGGCGCTCAATCGTGGTGAATTTCATGCCGCAATTGCATCTTCCGTTGCTGCCGAGCGCTACAGCTTAGAAGTAGTTGCTGAAAACATTGGCGATAACAATGGCGCAGTAACCCGCTTTGTATTGGTTTCTAAACCTGGCGAGCTAACCAAACCGACCGGGCACGACCGAACTTCGATGGCAATTTTCATCGGTACCGACCACGCAGGTGCGTTGCTTGAGATTTTGACCGAGTTCGCAACCCGCAACGTCAACTTAACTTTCATTCAAAGTCGCCCAACTGGTAAAGAGTTAGGTGATTACCACTTTATTGTTGATGCCGAAGGGCATATCAACGACGCCAACGTTGGCCAAGCAGTCACTCGCCTTCGCGAGATCTGCGAGGAAATAAGATTCCTAGGTTCATACCCGCGAGAGGAAAGTAAATGATTGATATCAAATTACTACGCGAGAACCCTGACTTAATTCGTGCCTCTCAAACTGGTCGTGGCGAAGATGCCGGCATTGTTGATCAAGTATTAGCTCTTGATGAAAAGCGCCGCGCTGCAATTAATGAATTCGAAGCGCTACGCGCCGAACAGAACACGCTTTCTAAAGCAGTTGGTAGCGCTAAAGGCGATGAGAAAGCCGCCCTACTTGAAAACGCCAAAGATTTAGCTAACAAAGTTAAAGCTGCCGATAGTAAACGCGCTGAAATAGAGGCTGCAGCAAATACCGAAGCGTTAAAACTTTCTAATCTGCTTGACCCGGCAGCACCAATTGGCGGCGAAGCAGACTTTGTAATTATTGAACATGTTGGCACACCTCGTGAGTTTTCAGAGTTCGAACCAAAAGATCACGTTGAACTAGGAAAACTACTTGGCGCAATTGATACCGAACGCGGTGCAAAAGTTTCTGGATCTCGTTCTTATTATTTAACTGGCGTTGGTGCACTTCTTGAATTTGCACTAGTTAACTACGCAATTAGCAGCGCAGTGAAATCTGGGTTCACTCCAGTTATTCCACCAGTGCTAGTTAACCCTCCAGCAATGGAAGGCACTGGATTCCTGGGTCAAGCTGCTGAAAATGTTTACCGTCTTGAAAAAGATGACATGTATTTAGTGGGCACCAGCGAAGTACCACTAGCTGCATTCCATATGGATGAAATTTTGCCAGCAGATAAATTGCCAATGCGCTATGCCGGTTACAGCACTTGTTTCCGTCGTGAAGCTGGTACCTATGGCAAAGACACTCGCGGAATTATTCGAGTTCACCAATTCGATAAAGTTGAAATGTTTAGTTTCTGTCATCCTGATCAAGCAGTTGCCGAACATCAACGTTTATTGCAATGGGAGAAAGATTTCCTTAACGCAATGGAAATCCCTTATCGCGTAATCGATGTGGCTTCTGGCGATCTTGGCTCAAGTGCCACTCGCAAATTTGATATCGAAGCGTGGATTCCAACCCAAAAGGCTTATCGCGAAGTAACTAGTACTTCTAACTGCACCGAGTTTCAAGCCCGCCGCTTAAATATTCGCTTTAAAGAAGGCGACAAAACTGCTGCTGTTGCCACGCTAAATGGCACCTTAGTTGCGATCCCGCGCATGATTGTGGCGATTTTAGAAAACCATCAAAACGCTGATGGAACTGTAAATGTGCCAGCTGCACTGCAACCTTTCTTAGGTATGACTCGATTCGAGTTAGTGTGACCGGTAGACGCCCTAAATTAATTGCCACTGATCTCGACGGAACCGTCGTAGCGCACTACGGCGAAATCTCGCAGCGCACGATCGATACTTTCCGTCGCGCACACGCAATGGGAATCGAAATCTTCTTTGTAACCGGTCGTCCACCTCGTTGGATGCCAGAGATTAAAGAAGCGTTCGGAATTGGAAACGCAATCTGTGGCAATGGCGCAATGCTCTATGACTTACATTCTGGAAAAGTTCTTGAAGAATGGTTAATGCCAGTTGATGCGCAACTAGAAACCGTAAAGATATTGCGAGCTGCAATTCCTCAAATTAGTTTTGCCGTTGAATCACATAATTATTTCCACCGAGAGAAAAAATATATTCCGCGTTGGGATGTTGGCTTAGATAATGTCGGCGTAGATAACATCGAAGAGGTAATGGCATCGCCCGCACTTAAATTACTGGCGCGTTGTTCAGATCAAGAACTTTCATCAGATGAAATGTTAGAGATTGCACTAAAAGAGCTAAATGGAATTGTGACTGTTACTCATTCAAACCCACACGATTCACTATTAGAAATTTCCGCGATAGGTGTTTCTAAAGGCGCTACGCTGGCGAAAATGGCAGCTCGTCTAAATATTGATGCAGCCGATTGTGTCTCATTTGGTGATAATCCAAACGATTTCTCAATGTTGCAATGGTGTGGTCGCTCATATGCAATGGCAGATGGCCACCCAGATGGACCAAAACACGCGAAATCGGTTGCGTTGCCACATACCGACGACGGTGTTGCAATTGCGATTGAAGAGCTGCTCGAACTTCCCGCTTAACAACCTATTAATTTCACTTCAATTTTAGATAAGCGCCATCCTCGGGTAGATTACGCCGCGGAGGGCTCGCATAGCGGCCGAGTGCACCGGTCTTGAAAACCGGCAGGTGAAAGCCTCGAGGGTTCAAATCCCTCGCCCTCCGCCATTTTTTATAAAGTCACTCAAGCCACTGTTTTTATGTGGATCTTGTGGCTGATTTCATAGCGCTCAAGCAAGGCATCACCTAGCGCGCGCAAAGCCTTGAGAGGAGACTTCGCCTTAGAGTTTTATGAGTTAAGAACCAAGGGAGTCGTGAAATATGTCGGGAGTTTTTTCGCCGGGCCGCGCCAAGATCAAAGAGCGCACCCTTCGCACCGATAAATGGTGGCTAGAGCCAGCAATTACTTTCGGAGTTCTATTTTCCTTCATCATCTACGCAACATTTCGCGCATTTGAAAACGCTAATTACTACAAAGACCACCTGATTTCTCCTTTCTATTCTCCTTGCTTATCAGAAGCTTGTGTTCCTGAAGCGACTATTTTCGGATTCACACCAGTGAGCGCGGAAATATTTAACTTCGCACTTTCACCAGCGCTAATTATTTTGATCTTCCCACTCGGTTTCCGTATGACTTGCTACTACTACCGCAAGGCTTACTACCGCTCATTCTGGATGTCACCACCTGCATGTGCAGTTGCTGAACCACACACTAAATACACTGGCGAAACTCGCGCACCACTTATCCTGCAGAATGCGCACCGTTGGTTCTTTTACGCAGGTTTAGTTTTCAACGTAATTCTTACTTACGATGCAATCATTTCATTTAAGAGCGTCGAAGGTGAATGGGGACATGTAAGCGTAGGTTCAATAGTTCTTACTCTTAGCGCAACCATGTTGTGGTTCTACTCATTGTCTTGCCACACTTGCCGCCACACCATCGGTGGTCGCTTAAAGAATTTCTCAAAACATCCAGTGCGTTACAAGTTATGGACTCGCGTTTCAATTCTTAATCATTACCACCAACAGTTTGCGTGGTATTCATTAGGAGCAGTTGCTTTCGCCGATATTTATGTTCGCCAAGTTGCAACTGGCGCCTGGACCAATTTCTACTTCTTCTAAAAGGGGCACTAGTAAATGACAAATATGGAACGTCATAATTACGACGTACTAATCATTGGCGCAGGTGGCGCTGGTTTACGTGCTGCCGTTGAAGCTCGCGAAGCAGGTTTACGCGTAGCAATCATCTGTAAATCACTATTTGGCAAAGCCCACACCGTTATGGCTGAAGGTGGCGCGGCTGCCTCAATGGGTAACGTCAACGACAAAGACAGCTGGATGGTTCACTTCCGCGACACAATGCGCGGCGGAAAATTCCTCAATCACTACCGTATGGCTGAACTACATGCCAAAGAATCACCTGATCGTATTTGGGAACTTGAAACTTGGGGCGCACTCTTTGATCGCACTAAAGAAGGAAAGATCTCACAACGTAACTTCGGTGGACATGAGTATCCACGCTTAGCTCACGTTGGCGATCGCACTGGCCTGGAATTAATTCGCACAATGCAGCAACGTATTGTCGCGCTACAACAAAAAGATGGTCGCGAAACTGGCGATATGGAAAGCCACATTAAAGTCTTCGCGGAATTAACCATCACTGACATTCTTAAAGAGAATGGCAAAGTCTCTGGTGCTTACGGTTACTGGCGCGAGAGCGGAAGCGAAGTTTTATTCGAAGCACCTGCAGTTGTAATTGCAACTGGTGGCGTTGGTAAAACTTTCAAGATTACTTCTAACTCTTGGGAAGGCACTGGCGATGGCCATGCACTTGCTCTAAAAGCTGGCGCTAACTTAGTTGATATGGAATTCTTGCAATTCCACCCAACTGGAATGGTTTGGCCACCATCTGTTCGCGGAATTTTAGTTACTGAATCAGTTCGCGGTGAAGGCGGAGTTCTAACAAACAATTTGGGCGAGCGCTTTATGTTTAAGTACATCCCAGATGTATTTAAAGATAAGTATGCCGATAACGAAGCCGAAGCAGATCGTTGGTATCTAGATCAAGATAACAACCGCCGTCCACCAGAGTTATTGCCTCGCGATGAAGTTGCGCGCGCAATTAACAGCGAAGTTAAAGCTGGTCGCGGCACTGAGCACGGCGGCGTATTCCTAGATGTTTCAAAGCGAATCCCAGCCGATGTAATTAAGAAGCGTTTGCCATCTATGTGGCACCAGTTCTACGAGCTAGCTGGCGTAGATATCACTAAAGAGGCAATGGAAGTTGGCCCAACTTGTCACTATGTGATGGGTGGCGTTGAAGTAGAGCCAGATAACGCAGCAGCTGTTGGGGTTCCGGGGTTATTTGCCGCGGGCGAAGTTGCTGGCGGCATGCACGGTTCGAACCGCCTTGGCGGCAATTCGCTTTCAGACCTTCTGGTATTTGGTCGTCGCGCCGGAATGGGCGCAGTTGAGTATTTGAAGAACAACGGCGCTAATCCAGTTAGTGATGCCTCTGTTAAAACAGCAGCGGCTCGAATTGAAGCGCCATTCTCACGCGAAGGCGGCGAGAATTCATATTCACTTCATGCTGAACTACAAGAAGTTACTCACAACTTAGTTGGAATTATCCGAACAGGTGCTGAAATCGAAGAAGCAATTGAAAAAATTGCCGATATTCGCAAGCGCAGTGCAAATGTTTCAGTTTCAGGCGGACGTAAGTTCAATCCTGGTTTCCACTTAGCTTTCGACTTAGACAATATGTTGTTAGTTGCTGAAAGCACTGCCAAGTCTGCATTGCGCCGTGAAGAATCTCGTGGTGGACATACTCGCGATGATTTCCCAGGCATGGATACAACTTGGCGTCAGGTCAACAACATTTCTTCATTTGATGGCAAGCAGGTAAATGTAAAAGCACAACCTTTGCCACCAATGCCAAAAGAGTTATTCGACCTCTTTGATATTCATGAACTCGAGAAATACATGACACCCGAAGAAATTGCGAAAGGCGGTTCCAACTAATGACTCGCAAACTTAATCTTCGTATCTGGCGAGGCGATGCCACCGATGGTGCGCTACAAGATGTTGTCGTAGAGGCCAATGAAGGCGAAGTAGTTCTCGATGTAATTCACCGCGTACAAGCAACCCAAATGGGCGACTTGGCTGTTCGCTGGAATTGCAAAGCCGGTAAATGTGGATCTTGTTCAATGGAGATCAACGGTAAGCCGCGCCTTGCTTGTATGACTCAAGTTGCTTCATATGGTGAAGATGAAACCATCACCGTTACACCACTTCGTGCTTTCCCGGTAATTAAAGACCTCGTAACCGATGTCTCATTTAACTATCGCAAAGCCATGGAAATACCTGCTTATGAGCACCCTAAAGAGCTTGCTCCAGGTGATGCGCGCATGGAACAAATCGATGTTGAACGTTCGCAAGAATTCCGCAAGTGCATCGAATGTTTCCTTTGCCAAGATACTTGCCACGTAATTCGTGATCACGAAGAAAATAAGAAGTCATTTGCTGGACCTCGCTTCTTTATTCGTATTGCTGAATTAGATATGCACCCACTTGATATGTTGAAGAATCGTAAGCGCACTGCGCAAGAAGAGCACGGCCTTGGAATGTGTAACATTACAAAGTGCTGTACTGAAGTTTGCCCAGAGCACATCAAGATCACCGACAATGCAATCATTCCAATGAAGGAACGCGTTGTAGATATTAAGTACGATCCAGCACGTATGTTTGCTGGTCTGCTAAAGCGAGAAAAGCGCAACTAATGAGATTGCTTATCCGGTGGGGTGCACTAGCTGCGTCTTTCTGGGTTGCAACTGCATTGATTCCAGGTATTGATGTTCTTGGTGGTTTCACCACCTACCTTTGGGTTGCTCTCCTTTTTGGGTTAATCAATTCAATTCTCGGCGGCCTAGTTAAGTTATTAACTCTGCCTGCAGTGATTTTAACTTTCGGACTATTTCTAATTGTGGTTAACGCTTCGATGTTATTACTCACCGCCGAATGGAGCGATAAGTTAGATGTCGATGGTTTTTGGCCAGCTGTTCTTGCATCTTTAGTAATTAGCGTGATGACTCGTGTGCTTGGTGGAATTTCCAAGAAAGCGATCTCGAACTGAAATCATTAGTTCTTGTCTCGATCGGAGGCATTGCGGGAACTTTGGTGCGCTTTGCACTAGGTCTAGTGATTGAAAATGATCGAACTGGCACGCTAACTGCAAATTTAATAGGTGTTGCACTCGCTGCTGCGCTATTAGTTTTAATGGAACGCCGCGGAGTCACTGAACTACGCCATCTGCTTTTGCCTGGTTTTTGCGCTGGTTTAACTACTTTTTCGGCAGTAACGGCGGAATCTCTGGAGCCTAGAGATGGCGGCTTTCTATTCCTTGCCGAAAATGTAATTTTAAGTTTGATAATCGTGGCAATCGTCTTGCCAATAGCTCGCAAAGTAATTCCGGTTCGCTCATGAGAACGCTTTATGTAATTCTCGGCGCAGCGATTGGGGCGCCTGCGCGCTTTGCGATCGATCAATACATTCGCAAGTTCACTAGTAAGCCCTACGGAATCTTCCTGATTAATGTTCTTGGCTCATTTTTATTGGGAGTTACTTTTAATAGCACGACCCACATACACGACTTAATCGCCATCGGTTTTGCTGGTGCTTTTACAACCTGGTCAACTTTTATGCTTGATATCTACTTGGCGTTTGAACTTAAACGAAAGAACGAGGCGCTCATTAATTTGGGAGTGTCGCTCGGCATTGGCCTACTGGCAGCTTGGCTTGGTTTAAAGTTTGGGGCATGAGTTCAAATAACCAGATGCCTTGTGATTTCTGTGGTGCACCTTATGACCCAGTAGCAACTAGATGGTTATGTCCAACCTGCCACACGAAAACTAATTGCTGTGACGGGGCTCCATGTGCGATTGATCCCGTTGAAGCAGCACAAAGAGCCGAAACTAATAAACTTAGAATGGCCTAAACCAAATTACAAAAAATTAGTTGGCGTGCTTAGCCATCCAGGCTTCGATTTCGTCTGGGTGACGAGGTAGCGCTTCACTTAAGTTGCGGCAGCCATCTTTGGTGACAACAACATCGTCTTCAATTCGAATTCCGATTCCGCGATATTCAGCCGGAAATAGTTCGTCATCAGGTTGAATATAAAGTCCTGGCTCAACAGTTAGAACCATTCCTTCAGCCAAAACACCATCGAGGTATGCCTCTTGGCGCGCATGTTGACAATCGTGAACATCCATTCCGAGCATGTGTGAAACACCATGCAGAGTCCAGCGACGATGTAAGCCCATTTCTGGATTCATTGATTCTTCAACGCTGCAAGGCAATACGCCCATATCGAATAACCCCTGTGCCAATACTCGTTGCGCCGAAGCATTAACTGAGCGGAAAGTTGCGCCAGGCTTTACGGCTGCAAAGCCAGCCAATTGCGCTTCATATACCAACATATAAAGAGCACGCTGTGCGGGTGAGAACTTGCCATTAACTGGCAGCGTGCGAGTGATATCAGCGGTGTAGAAGGAATCCATCTCAACACCAGCATCGACTAACACAAGTTCGCCGCTATTTACTTTGCCGTCGTTGCGAATCCAGTGCAGCACACATGCATGAGCACCACTGGCGGCAATTGTCGTGTAACCAACATCGTTTCCTTCGGTGCGAGCTTTACTAAAGAAAGCAGCTTCAATTACCCGCTCACCACGCTGATGTGCCACAGCTGCAGGCATCGCTTTTACAATCTCTTGAAAACCTAGCTCGCTCGCATCACAAGCTGCTTGTAATTCATCAATCTCATATTGATCTTTGATTAAACGCGCTTCTGAAACAAAAGTTAATAGTTCTGCAGCGCGATCATGTTTAGCAACTAACTTATCAATTTCAGTATCTTGCTCATGAATCGCAATTGTTGTAGTTCCATCACCTAGTAAATCTTTTAGATCATTTACTTTACGAGTCTCTACTTGATAGCGATCTTTTGCCTCATCAAGTGTGAAGCGACGACCCACCCATAGTTCGCCATATTTTGCGTCGCGAAAAAAGGCATCGGTATCGCGAGTGCTGCGCGGATGAATGTAAAGAATTGCATCATGGCCCGAACCATTTGGCTGCATCACTAAAACTGAATCAGCAGTTGCTTCGACACCTTGTACTCCGGTGTAATAAGCGAAAGCGGAATGTGGACGATAGGCATAATCACTATCATTACTACGCACTTTGTAATTTCCAGCAGGGATTACTAATCGCACACCAGGAAAAGCTTTAGATAAAGCTTCACGACGAGTAACACAATATTTAAGCGGAGGTGTTGGTTTGATGCCATCTAGCGGAGTTGGTATCCAGCCACTCTTCATTAACTCGGCAAACCCCGCCGGAGTTGGAACATCGTGCGGGCGCTTTTTTGTGGTTTCTTCGCTCATTGGGTTAGCGTAACAAGGCGGCTTGAATTAAATAAGCGTAGAAAGTGGAGTAAATCAGCCTGTAGACTTACTCCAGTACTTGGAGACGTCGCATAGCCCGGTCGAGTGCGCCTCACTGCTAACGAGGTAAGGTTTAATCGCCTTCAGGAGTTCAAATCTCCTCGTCTCCGCTCTTCATATTTATTTGTCTAGCGATACCTATAAAGGGAGCTAAATCTTGAATGGTGCAGCGTTAGATCGCTTACGTAATGGATTAATTGTTTCTTGCCAAGCCGCTCCAGGCAGTCCGTTAGCGAACCGCGGATTGATGTCATACATGGCCGAAGCCGCCGAAGCTGGTGGCGCTGTCGCAATTAGAGCCGAGGGCTTGCGAGATATTTCCGAAATTAAGAAAGCAGTTTCAATTCCAATCATTGGTCTTATCAAATTAAAGAGTGAGAACACGCCTGTGGTGATCACGCCTTTGTTAGAACATGTATATCAACTCATGGAAGCAGGGGCGGATTTAATTGCAGTTGATGCAACTCTGCGTAAAAGAGTTGATGGCACACTCGGTAATGATTTTGTTGCCCAAGCTAAGGCCGTAGGAGCTAAAATACTTGCAGATATTGATGATCTTGAATCGGCAATTGCGGCCGAAAAGAGTGGTGCAGTAGCAGTCATTACAACGCTTTCTGGTTACACAAATGGGCCAGTACCAGAGCTTCCAGATCTAGATTTAGTTAAAGCATGCTCAAGTCATTGTGCCGTGCCTGTAATAGCTGAAGGCAGATTTAATTCACCAGAGCTTGTAAGCCAGGCATTTGACGCGGGTGCATGGTCGGTTTGTGTTGGTTCTGCGATTACTGATCCTTGGCTCTCAACGAAACGATTCATTAAAGCTATAAACAGTAAATAACAAAATTAATCGATCTTAAATTCTCTACTTCCAATTCGATTTCTAAGTCCATCAAAGTGGCTATTAACTGCAATGCGCGCACCTCTAGCATCAGCTGACTTAATTGCTAACAAGATAGCGTGGTGGCGATCTGCAGTTTTTCCAGCAGCAACTGGGTCGTAACGCGCCTCCAAGAGCTCATCAAAGATTCTCCAGAACACTTGCAAAAGCAAAATAGAAAGCGGATTGTTTAGAGGCGCAAGCAACTCTTCATGAAATTTTCGGTCAGTTGCAGAAGTAACTAATCCTGACTTCGCCTCTTCATCCATTCTCTCTAAGATCTTTTCTAGAGCTTCGAAATCTGGTTTCAACCCCTCAGTGATTAGGTTGGTAATCAAGCCCTGTTCTAAAGATTCACGCACCTCAGTTAAAGATCTTAAATAAGAGGACTGGTCATCAACAGCCAAACGACTATGGAAAATCAATTCATCTGACATTGATTTAAGCGAGAGAACGCCTACATATGTGCCGGCACCTTGCTTTACTTCGAGGACACCGGTTGCGCGCAGTGTTCGCACTGCTTCGCGCAGCGAGTTTCGGCCAACTTTTAGCTCAGCACATAGTTCGGCTTCGGAAGGCAATAAGTCGCCGGAACCGAGGCCATGAGTAAAAATCCACTCCCGAAGAGAGCGAACTGCTCCATCTGTGCGTGATTCCTTCACTTTTAGAGCCGCATTCCCACTCTTCTTAACCGACAAAGTCATCCTACCTTTCAGGCTATAAATGCTACTTTTTTGCTTCGGATAGCTTTATTTACGGTAACGTAATCGTTATCTCGAAGTGCTTGACCTTAATTTAAGGTAAAGATAGATTTTAGTCAAGACAAACATGGGATGTCTTCTGTAGCAACGAAACTTGCCTCTGGGGGTTTCCCAAAAGGTTCTAACATCTCAGGACGCCCCTGAGGTGATTAAAAAGTGGGAGGGCTTTTGTGAGAAAGTTTACGAAATCACTTGGCGCATTAGGGCTAGTAGCTGCACTTGCAGTTTCTGTACTTGCCGCGCCATCACAAGCAGCAACAAATAACTCAATCACCGTTGCAGAAGTAACTGCCGGCGGCGGCGGAGTCCAACAGATTTTTTCTCCTTGGATTAACTCCGGATCAATTTCGCACCATGCAATGTTCCGTGCGTTGTTCAAGGCAGAAGCCAATCTAACTACTGTAAAGCCTGATTTAGCTTCAGCTTACAAGTACAGCAAAGATGGCAAGACACTAAGCGTGACACTTAAGTCAGGCATCAAGTGGTCTGACGGAAAAGATGTAACTGTTGACGATGTTGTTTGGTCAATGAACTCATTGCTACGCGTTGCTAAATCAAATGCAATTTATGTAAATGCATTTAAGCAAATTGTTGGCAGCGAAGATGTCAATGGTACAAACACAAAAACCATGAGCGGAATTACAGCTAAAGGAAATGTAATCACCATTTCACTTAAGGCTCCAGTTAACACATTTATTCCAGCTCTTGCACAGTTCATGATTTTGCCTAAGCATGTTCTAGCTGATGAAGATATTTTGAAGTTAGATACAAATAATTACTGGAAGAATCCAGTTGTACCTGGCCCATACAAGGTAGGAACATTTAGCCAAGGCAACTTCATTACACTTGTACCAAACGACAAGTTCGAAGGCGCTAAGCCAAACATCAAAGAAATCAACATTATTGTTTCTTCAAATCTTGTTGCAGATGCCAAGTCTGGAAAGTTGGATTACTTCACAACTAACGATCCTGACACAATCCGTGCGATGAGCACAGTAAGCACCTTCAAGTCAGCTCCGCTAGACGTTCTTTTCTATCGCTACCTAGTTGTTAACCCAACTGGTCCATTCGCTAACGTGAAAGCTCGTGAAGCGCTAAAGCACGCAATCGATTGGAATAAATTAGTTCCAGCGATCTATGGACAGCAGGGTAAGGTAATTACTGGCGGTCTAGCTTCAGGTATGCCTCATTACCTATCTTCAATTCCGAAGTACAAGTATGACAAGGCAAAAGCGACAGCTCTTCTAAAGGAAGCGAACTTCGACTTCTCAAAGACAATTCGCCTACGCACATATAACCAAAGCCAACCTGCAGTAATGCTTATCATGACTGCAGTCGCTCAACAGCTAACAGAAGTTGGCATGAAGGTTGAATTCCTTCCATGGACTGGAGATGCAACTACTGAACTTTGGACAAATCGTAATTACGAACTTGCTCTAAAGGGTCTCAGCGCATTTAACGTTGGTGAGTGGTTTGCGGAATACAGCAACCCAGCAACTTTTGAAAAGTTGTTAGGTGCTCAGCCTGCGTATGCTGCGTTAAACTCAAAATTGCTTCAAGCAACAACACTTCGCGATACTGGCAAGATTTTGACAGATTTGCAGAAGCTTGAGCAACAAGATCTATACAAACTGCCAATGCATTTCTTGAAGCAGGTTGTGTTCATCTCAAAGAACATCAGCGGTACACCAGCTAAGTGGGGAAATCCACTTTATGTTTACCAAAACAACATAGCTAGCTGGACTGCTAACTAAATAGTAAAAGGCGGTACTGACCTCGTGAGTATCCTTGGTCAGTACCGCCACTTACTTTGATTTGATTTTTAATTTTGCAAGGATGGTAATTTCTTGGTTTCGTTTCTAATCCGGCGGATAGCGATTTTGGTGCCTATGGCATTCACGATCAGCGCTTTGATTTTTTTCGCATCGCGTCTTTCTCCGATTGATCCGATTAATGCAATGGTCCCACCTGATATGGCTTCAGATTCAGCCAACCTCGAGCAACTTCGCGAAGAGCTCGGTTTAAATGACCACATCGTTTTGCAATATTTCACTTGGTTGAAAAACATCGCGACCGGCGAATTTGGGTACAGCCTGCAAAGTGGCCAAAAGATCTCGGAAATCCTGGCGCTGCGCATGCCAGCAACTCTTGAATTAGTGCTCTCTGCCTTAATTTTGTCCACCCTATTGGCCCTAACTCTGGGCTTATTCGCTGGCGCTAAAAAAGGTGGAATTGCCGACAAGTTATCTCGTGTTCTCGGCGTGATTGGAATCGCGATACCGGATTTCTTTATCGGACTAGTACTACTAAACATATTTGCATTTCGAGTTGAATGGCTTCCTACTGGCAACCGGGTTGCACCTGGACAAGTCACGCTTTGGGATCGATTACCTAATTTGATTTTGCCGGTGGCAACTTTAACGATTGCCATGCTCGCGGTTCTTATTCGTTATACCCGAAATTCAGTTCTAGATACTTTGAATCGAGATTTTGTTAAAACCGCACGAAGCAAAGGCGTACCTGAATGGCGCGTTCTTTACAGTCATGTTTTTAGAAATTCACTCGGACCAGTAATGGTTCTTCTAGCCTTTAGACTTCCACTACTTGTCGGTGGCTCAATTCTTGTTGAAACTGTCTTTCAATGGCCTGGAATCGGAACCACGATCATTGCAGCAGTTACTGCATCTGATTACCCAGTAATCATGGTTGTAAGCATGATTATTGCAATGGTTATTTTAATTGCAAGTTTCTTAGTCGATGTAATCAAATCAATACTTGACCCTAGAGTCAGATTAGGGGGAGGTAACTGATGAAAGACAATGTCCAAAAACAGCCATCAACTGCCAGAATTTTTGTAAGAAATTTATTGCACAATCCGTCCGCTGTAGTTGGTTTGACCATAATTTTCGTAATGATCATTGGCTCAGTATTTGCAGTCCAAATTTCTGGCGCTGATCCTGATTACATGGATCCGATCAATGGGCGGCTGGGACCTAGCTTGGATCACCTAATGGGCACCGATCAATTAGGCCGCGATATGTTAAGTCGTGTTCTATCGGGTGGAAAACAATCAATTTATGTCGGCGTGATAGCTTCCTTTCTAGCAAATTTAATTGGAACCATTTTGGGTGCAACCGCTGGATATTTGGGCGGCAAAATAGATGCAGTTGTAATGCGGGTTTCAGAGCTAGTAATGACCTTCCCACAGCTGATTCTGGTGCTTATTTTCGTTTCACTATTGGGTCAAGGAATTAATAATGTAATCATCGTCTTTGCCCTAACCGGCTGGATGACAACTTTCCGATTAGTTCGAGGAGAATTTTTCTCGCTTCGCGAAGAAGCTTTCGTTGAAGCCGATCGCGCATTTGGATTCTCAAAACCTCGAATTATCTTTAGACATATATTGCCAAACACAATGAGCCCAATTGTTGTTGCATTTACGATCAATATCGCAATCTTTATTATCGCTGAAGCAGGACTTTCATTCCTAGGACTCGGAGTTCCAGTTACTACGCCAACCTGGGGTAACTTGCTAACAGCAGCACAAAACCCTGTGGTTGTAGATGAGTATTGGTGGCTATGGGTATTCCCTGCAATGTCTATCGCCGTCTTTGTTTTAGGTGTTAACTTTGTCGGAGATGGACTACGAGATGTACTCGACCCACGACACAAATCATTAATTGCAAAAAGCAAGTGGAAAGTCGCGTTCGTTGGTCGATTGGGGAGAAAAAAGTGAGCCCATCGACTAATCAAGATTTAATTCTAGGTCTGAAGAGCGTGAATGTTAAGTTCAAGGTCGAAGATGACACCTTGCATATCTTGCGTGATGTCTCTCTTAGCGTGCCACGCGGTTCTTTTCTCTGCGTTGTCGGCGAATCAGGTTGCGGAAAATCTGTAACCGCACAAGCAATCGTGCAACTGCTTCCAGATAACGGAGAAGTGAGCAGTGGTGAGATTCTCTTTTCACAAGGAGATCAAGTCTTAGAACTTAATAAGCTAGAAAAATTTGGAAAAGCGATGCGTGGCGTCCGAGGTGCAAAAATTGGAATGATTTTCCAAGACACACTTTCTTCGCTAAATCCTGCTCACAAGGTTGGGCGTCAAGTCGCAGAGAGCCTGTTACAGCACTTTGATATTTCTAAAGATGAGGCTCGTGCTCGAGTAGTTGAGCTCTTTCGAAAGCTTGGTATTCCTGACCCAGAGCGTCGTTATGAGGCTTACCCGCATGAGTTTTCGGGTGGCATGCGCCAACGCGTGATGATCGCGATTGCCACCATCTGCGAACCAGATTTAGTAATTGCCGATGAGCCAACCACAGCTTTGGATGTAACTATTCAAGCGCAGATCATGAGTTTGCTTAAGGACCTGCAAAAGACTGCGGGCAAGACATTCATTCTGATTACTCACAATATGGCACTGGTATCTGAAGTGGCAGACCATGTTGCCGTTATGTACTTAGGTCGAGTTGTTGAATATGGAACCGTAGAACAAGTTCTTCGGGACCCAAGACACCCATACACAAAAGCGTTAATGGCCAGCGTTCCAAATTTAGAGGCCGATAAGAGCGTTGAATTACAAACTGTTGATGGACAAACACCGTCACCTGCTGAAGTAACAGTTGGTTGCGAATTTGCCGGACGTTGCCCTTACGTAGTTGCTGCCTGCAAAGAGAAAACTATCGAAATGACGCAAGTGAGTACGGGTCATGATGTTCGCTGTATTCGTTTAGATTCGAATGGAAAATTACCTATTCTGACTGGAGGTGCGTCAAATGAATAGCACCCGCACGCCGCTATACAAAGTAGGTCAGATCAAAAAGCATTTCCCAGTTTTGGGTGGAGTTTTGCGACGCACCAAAGGTTATGTAAAAGCTCTCGACGGTGTAGACCTTGAAATTTTCCGAGGTGAAACCGTTTCAGTTATTGGCGAGTCGGGATGCGGAAAAACAACTCTCGGTCGCATGTTGGCGTTACTTGATCAGCCAACAGGGGGCGAACTTTCGTTTGACTTTGGTCAAGGACTACAGGATGTAACTAGTCTGCAAGGAAGCGACCAGATGCGCTTCCGTAAAAAAGTCCAAATGATCTTTCAGGATCCATACACTTCATTTAATCCGCGCCAACGTGTTGGTGCTGCGATGGATGAAGTTCTACGAGTTCATGGCGTCAAAGATGAGGCCGAAAGAACTGCGCGAATTCTGGAAGCCTGCGAAATGGTCAATATTCGCCCTGAATACCTACAGCGTTATCCGCATGAGTTTTCAGGAGGCCAGCGCCAACGCCTAGCTATCGCTCGCTGTTTGGCGACTAAACCCGAACTGATCATTGCCGATGAAATCGTTTCAGCCCTAGATGTTTCGATCCAAGCGCAAATAGTTAACCTGCTCTTGAAGATTCAAAAAGAGACTGGCCTTTCATTTATTTTTGTGACTCACGATGTGGCTGTTGCTCGTTATGTAGGACATCGAGTTGCAGTTATGTATTTGGGCAACGTAGTTGAAATTCTTCCAGCCGATTCGTTACCTGAGGCAGCCGAGCATCCTTATACAATCGCATTGTTATCTGCGGTCCCCAGCATGAATCCAACAGCTAAAGATCACCGAGTTGTATTGCAAGGTGAAGTGCCAAGCCCAATTGATATGCCAAGCGGATGTGCTTTCTCAACCCGCTGCCCAGCAGTTATGGATATCTGTCGAACCGAACGACCAGTATTAAAAATTTCAAATATCTCAAAGGGTGACCATCAAGTCGCCTGTCACTTAAATAAAGGAGCAAAGTAATGGCGACTAATCCAAAACTACTAAGAGGTGTGGTTCCTCCAGTTTGTACGCCGTTTACCGCCGATTACGAAGTAGATGAAAAATCTCTTCGCCGCCTGATCAACCATCTTATTGATGGTGGAGTTCATGGTCTATTTGTTCTTGGCTCAACCAGCGAAGTTGCATATCTAACTGATAAGCGCCGCGCTGATGTAATTCGAATTGCTATTGATGAAACAGCCGGGCGAGTTCCGGTTGTAGCAGGGGCAATTGATATGACAACTTTCCGCGTTAATGACCATGTGCGTGCTGCTGTTGCTGCCGGCATTGACGGAATCGTGATAACGGCGCCGTTCTATGTTCGCACTCACCCAGAAGAGATCGCACTACATTTCAGATTAGTTAAAGAAGCTTGCGGTGATGTGCCTCTATACGCGTACGACATTCCAGTCGCTGCAAATAACGTAAAGCTTGAAACCAGTACAGTGCTAAAACTGGCTAAAGAGGGCGTTATCCAAGGACTTAAGGACTCTTCCGGCAATGATGCTGGAATCAGAGCAGTCATACTTGGTGCCAAGAAGATGGGGTTAAATGAATTTGTAGTTCTTACCGGCTCTGAACTTACTGTTGATTCAGCTTTAATGTTCGGTGCACATGGTGTGGTGCCGGGTATCGGCAATATTGATCCAGCTGGCTACGTAAAGATCTTTGATCTAGTAGCTGCTGGAGATTACCAAGCAGCCCGCGCAGAACAAGAGCGCCTCACTGAAATGTTTGGTTTAGTCGATGTTGGCTCTACCGCACGCATGGGCCGCGGCTCATCAGCACTTGGTGCTTTCAAAGCGTCACTTAAGCATCTTGGAGTCATCGAAGATGCCCGCATGGCTCCGCCTCAGATTCCACTTAACGCAGACGAGATCGCAGCAATCGTTCCATTCTTAAAGAATGCGGGTCTTTCAGTCAAGTAATTAAGAACTAACTCTCTTGATTTCTAAACAATACAGATTGTCCCATAAAGGGCGCAGATAATGATTTGCTCTCTGCACGCATTAAGTGGAATTCATGTTGGTGACTGACGACAATGTTTATTAGACTACGACTGTGCCTCAATACAAAGTAGCGATAGTCGGAGCCGGCCCTGCCGGTTATTTCGCTGCGCAGGCCTTGCAGAATCTGCAAACCGCTGACCTTTCCTTCGCAATCGACATGATTGAGCGCCTACCAACACCTTGGGGCTTAGTTCGAAGTGGCGTTGCACCTGATCATCCAAAGATTAAGACAGTTTCTAAAGTCTTTGAAAAAGTGGCCACAACTGAAGGCTTTAACCTCTATGGAAATGTTGAGCTAGGCACAGATATCTCAATCGATGTGCTGAAAGCAAAGTACGACGCTGTTGTTATAGCTACTGGGTCTGCAACTGGAAAGAAACTTGCCATCCCTGGCGAAGATCTACCCGGCTCTATTTCGGCGGCACAGTTTGTACCTTGGTATAACGGACATCCTGATTTTGCAGACTTTAACCCAGAGCTAGATTGCGAAACCGCAGTTGTAATTGGTGCGGGCAACGTGGCGATGGATGTTGCCCGTATGTTGGCACTAGAGCCTGCCGAGTTAGATGAAACCGATACCGCGCTTCATGCAATTGATGCGCTACGCAAATCAAATATTCGTAAAGTTGTAATTAGTGCACGTCGTGGCCCAGAACATGCAGCATTTACTTCACCGGAACTTCGCGATCTTCCAAAGCTAGAACACACCAATGTTTTAATGCAGCCAGCAGATATCGCAGCAGCAATCGAGCGCGCCGGAGCTGAGCCAGAGAAAGAAGTTCGCAATAACTTAGAAGCGATGCGTTTGATTTCAGAGCTAGAACAAGGAAAACATGCTCGCACCATGGAGTTTCAATTCCTCTGCACTCCTTCTGAATTCCGCGGTAACGGCAAAGTTGAAGAAGTTGTATTCACAACAAGTGCTGGCGAAGAAAAAGTTATTAAGTGTGGTTTGGTAATCACTGCAATTGGGTATGAACCAGAAACACTTGCAGGTATCCCGTATGAAAAAGGTAAAGTTTTAAATACCGAAGGCCGCGTAAGCGAGAATCTTTACGTTGTTGGCTGGGCAAAGCGCGGCCCATCAGGTGTAATTGGCACCAATAAATCTGATGCTGCTGATGTAATGAATTTACTATTTGCTGATCTAACAGAACCAAAACTCGCTGCAGATTTATCTTCACTAATTACAACTAATAAAGTAATTTCACAGAGCCATTGGGAATCAATTAATGCTGCTGAAATTGCAGCAGGTGAACCTCATGGAAAACCCCGAATTAAAGCGGTCTCTCGCGAAGAGCTATTACGTCTAGGTGGGCATAACTAACTAACTCGAAGTTTTAAGGGTTAGAAGTAAGGGTGAGGTTCAACTAAATCACCCGTAACAGTCGAAGCTCGAATCACCCCTGCCTTATCTTTATTTATTGAGTTCTGCGTTAAATACATTGAGGCGGCTATGTCTACTGATTTGTTTAGTAAGTATTTTCTAAAGGCAAACCGCCACATCTTCCGCTTGTTACCAATTGCATTAATAGCCGCACAATCAATCTTCGTACCTTCGGTAGCTAACGCAGCAGCTCCAGGAACTATTGATAGAAACACACCACTTTCGACTATAAACGATTGTAAAATTAATCCTTATTATTTGAGTCTTTCATTCACAAACCCAACTGGAACGATAACTAACTTTGAATATGTAATTTATACAAGCGCGAGCAACATGTGGCAGATCAACCGTAGCCCAGGCAAAAACTCAAATACAACACCTGCGCCCGCAGGTTCTGTATATACGCCTCTAAATCCTGCAGTCACTTCTTCACCGATAAACATTCCAATTCCGTTTGCAGGCAATCTCGTTTATAACTATGTATTTGTAAGGGCATTTAATGGGTCCGAGCACCCAACAGATGAAGGCACATACATGGGCGCATGTGCTTACAGTTCATATACCCCAGGTACTGCGAATAAACCAACAGTTGCAGTGGGCGAAGGTCAGGCAACTGTTAGTGTCTCTGCCGGAAGTGATGGGGATGCACCAACTTCATATTCTATTCAAGCATATGACTCAAATGGGAATGTAGTTAGCGGAAAGACTTGTACTGTTTCAGGATCAAGTGGTTCTTGCACTATTACTGGATTAACAAATGGTTCGTCTTATACTTTTAAAGCGACTGCAACCAATAGCGTGGGCACATCAGCCCAATCTGTCGCTTCAGATCCAGCTACACCGATAGATGTTGCACCAACTGTTTCTAGCGTGACTTCTTCGACCACAAATGGAAGCTATCGTGTAGGCCAGACAATTCCAATCAGAGTTACCTTTGATCAAAGTGTTGTAGTTACTGGTATACCTCAGTTAGCACTTGAAACAGGTAGTCCTGATCAAACAATTAATTACACCTCAGGATCAGGCTCAAGTACCTTAATTTTTAACTACATCGTGCAAGCTGGCGATACTTCAGCCGATCTTGATTATCTATCTACAAGTGCGCTAACGCTAAATGGTGGCACCATAAAAGACTCAACCGGAAACGATGCAGTATTAACTTTGGCATCTCCGGGTTCGGCCGGATCAATCGGTGCAAACAAATCACTGGTAATTGATACAACTGCGCCACTTGCCGGAACACTTACTGCTGGCACCGTACCAACTTCAGGAAATGCAACTGTTCAATCAACTGAAGCAGGAACTGCATATTTAGTTAAGTCATCTGTTTCAGTAACTAACCTGGCTAGCATTACGGGAGCTACGGGCTCGCTCTGGAATAGCGTTTCGGTTTCGGCAAATACTTCTACTGCCTTAACTGCTTCTGGCTTAGAACTTGGTGATTACGTTCTTTACATCGCTGATGCAGCAGGAAATCTTTCACCAGTATCAGCAAACAGCATCACTGTTTCTATGGATGCACCAACTGGTGTAACCCTAAATTCCTCATCAGACTTAGGATCTTTTAACAACGATAAAAAAACTGCCGACGATACTCCAACAATTGATGTCAGTGGATTAGCAGTAGGTGCGACCGTTACTTTGACCGCCACACCTACATCAGGTTCGCCAACGGTATGTACGTTTATTGCTACTTCTGGATCTGGTTCTTGCACATTTACTTCGCTTGGAAATTCAACCTACTCAATAGTTGCTAGCCAAACTCTAAACGGCATTACGACAAACAACTCAACTGCTCTAGCAGATGTAATAATTAACAAAGAAACAATCTCACCAACGGTGACCATTGATTTAGATGCAACTTCAGATACCGGCGCCTCGAGTACCGATAACATCACGAGTAGTACGACTTTAAAAATTGTTGCATCAGGTGCTGGCGGCAGCATTTCATACACTCGTAGTGGTGGCTCCGGAAACACAAGTGGACCATGTACTTCCGGTTGCAATTTTAGTGTGAGCGCAGGGGTTATTACTTTTTATGGCCCTACGACTTCGGATCTGTATGGAAATACTGCAACATCAACTCTGGTTGTAACTGTTGATGGAACACCACCAACTCTTACTTTGGCCGCCGCGGCTGCAACAAGTGCATCAGGCACAATTAATTTTACGCTCACAGGCAATGAAGCTCTCAGTTGCTCAAGCATCTCAGCAACTAATGGCGTTGATTTTGATTTTACGAATATTTCAGCTATTACCGGCATAGTTCAAACTTCACCAACAGTTTGTACGATTACCGCAACATCTTCGGCGACTGATGATGCAGTGGCTACAACATCAACGCTAACTAGAGCAAGCACCTTTTCGGTGACTGATACCGCAGGAAGCGCTCAAACAGCTGTAACTGGTTCACCTAAGTCAACGACTGTAACTATCACAGATGCAACAGCGCCTACCGTAACTTCGATTTCATCAAGTACAAGTGATTCAACTGCTAAAAAAGTTGGCGATGTTATTGCGATAACGGTGACTTTTAGTGAATCTGTAATTGTTACTGGCACTCCGCAATTAACTTTAGAAACTGGCAGCGTTGATCGGGCCGTCAATTACACATCTGGTTCAGGTACAAACACGCTGACATTTAATTACACCGTACAAGTAGGAGACACTGCAGCCGACTTAGATTATCTAGCGACTTCTAGCCTGGCCCTTAATGGTGGAACAATTCAAGATGCATCGACTAATAACGCAGTCTTAACTCTTGCATCTCCCGCCGCAACTGGGTCGTTAGGTGCCAACAAAGCATTTGTTATTGACACAACAACACCTACATCATCAGCAACTGCGGCATCAATATCAGCATCTGGAAATGCGGTAGTTCAAAGTTCTGAAACGGGAACCATATATTTAGTAAGCAGCGCAATCACGGTAACAAATCTGGCTAGCATTACAGGAGCAGCTGATACTGCTTGGAATAGCGCCACTATCTCAACAGCTAACAGTGATACAAACTTGGCAGCTACTGGTTTGGCATCCGGAACCTATAAAACATACTCGGTTGATGCAGCCGGAAACCTATCTGCAGCTTCTTCAGGAACCATTAGTATTTTGCCACCAGCACCATCATCTTTGATAGCAACCGCTGGCGATGGGTCGGCAAGTATTGCTTTCACCTCTAATTACGATGGTGGCGCAGCGATTACGAATTACAAGTATTCACTCGATGGCACTAACTACATCGCTCTTAACCCAGCAGACATAACCTCACCAGTAACTATTCCTGGTTTAACAAATGCCACTGCGTATGACATATATTTAAAAACGGTAAATAGCGTTGGTGATTCAGTAGCTTCCACTTTGGTTTCAGTTACCCCAGCTGATCAAACCCCACCAACGCTTTCTAGCGCAGTGCTTTCGGCTGATGGTTTAACTTTAACTTTGACTTATAACGAAGCGCTTAGTGCAACAACGGCTGCTACATCAGCTTTTGCTATCACTTCAAGTGGCGCGAGCGCAACAGTTTCTACCGCAGTTGTTTCAGGATCAACAGTAGTTTTAACACTTGCGGCAGCTATTGATATAGGTAAAACAGTTCTAATTACATATATCGATCCGGCTGCCGGAAATGACACTAACGCGATTCAAGATTCAGTTGGAAATGATGCTGCAACATTTACTGCGCAATCGGTAACAAATAATTCAGCAGTCATTACGCCGCCAGGCACACCACCTGCGCCGACAGTAGTTGCTGGTGATACTCAAGCCACTGTAACTGTGGCGGCTGGAACAACGGGTGGCGCACCTACTTCTTACACAGTAACTGCATCACCTCAAGTTGGTGGCGTTACGAAGACTTGTACAGTCACAGGTGCGAGCGGTTCTTGTATCGTCACGGGATTAACTAATGATGTCGCGTATACATTTACTGCAACCGCCATTAATACATCAGGTGCAACAGGTGGCACATCATCAGCTTCAGCTGCTTCGGCTTCGGCAACTCCAACTGATACTCCAGTTGCACCAGCGGTACTAGCCACGACAGCTCCAACCGGCACACTAACTTTTGGCTCGACTTTAACTTCGGCAGTTACTTTCATCGGAACCCCAACACCATCACTTACCTATAGCTGGCAGCGTTGTACCTCAGCCAGCAATTTAGCCACTTGTACAACGATTTCTAGTGCAACCGCATCCACCTATGTTCTAACCGCCGCCGATGTATCAACCTTCATTCGTTCGGTTGTAGTTGCGACGAACGGCACCGGAACTGCAACCGGAACTTCGGCAGTCACAGCAGCTATCTCACCAATTGCACCAAGTGCGCCAACCTCGTTGATTGCAACTGCTGGTGATAGTTCGGCAAGCATTGCATTCACCGCGGGCAGTACAGGTGGCGGAACTATAACTAATTACAAGTATTCAATAGATGGCACAAACTACATTGCTCTAAACCCAGCAGATGCAACATCTCCGGTAACAATTTCGGGATTAACTAATGCAACTGCCTACACAATTTATCTAAAGGCAGTGAATAGCGCAGGTGACTCAGTAGCTTCTTCATCTGTTTCGGTAACACCAACCGATCAAACACCACCAACGCTAACCTCATCTGTGTTAGCAGCAGATGGAGTCACTTTAACTCTTACCTTTAATGAAGCACTTGGATCAACAACTGCAGCAGCAGCTGCATATGCAGTGACTCAAAATGGGTATGCAGTAGCAGTTTCGACCGCAGTAGTTTCGGGATCAACCATTGTCTTAACTCTTGCTAATTCAATTGATCAAGGTCGTGCAGTTCTAATTACTTATACCGACCCAACATCTGGAAACGATTCAACAGCTACACAGGATTTAGTAGGCAACGATGCTGCAACATTTACGGCGCAAACTGTCGCAAACAATTCAACTGTAATCACAATTCCAGATAAGCCAGCAGTCCCAACAGCGGTAGCCGGAAACGCTCAAGCAACCGTTTCAGTAACTGCAGCAATAACTGGTGGGACTCCAACTTCGTATACCGTTACGGCATCACCTCAAGTTTCCGGTGTTGATAAAACTTGTACGGTTAACGGCGCAAGCGGTTCTTGTGTAGTTACAGGTTTAACCAATGGAGTTGCCTACACATTTAGATCTGTCGCAATAAATGTGATTGGTTCATCAGCGCTATCTGATACTTCAACGGCCGTAATTCCTGCAGCGCCACCTGCGCCTGCTCCAGCTCCAACACCACCGCCTGCTCCGCCGGCACCACCTGCGGTTGCACCATCGATTGTTGTTATAGGAATATCAGTAGCTGGTAGCGCTCGAGTTGGACGTACTGCAACAGCATCGGCCTCTTTTAACGGAAACCCTTCGCCTGCCGTTAGTTATCAATGGCTCTCATGCAGCACACCTTCAAGTGGTTGCAGTGAAATCAGCGGTGCGACAAATTCGAACTACGAGCTGCGTAGCACTGATATCGGAAGTTATCTACAAGCCAGAGCAACCGTATCTAACTATCTAGGTTCTGTCTCAAATACTTCTAACACAATTGGCCCTGTAACCGCTGCGTTCGCTATTTCGAACATTAGTGCAAGTTCACCTGGAGTCGAAGGAAGCGCTTTCGCCTTAGAGCTTTCAACAAATATCGGTAAAGCGCCAATAACATTTTCGTTACTCTACGGAACGCTACCTATCGGAGTAACACTAGATACAGCAACCGGGAAGATAACCGGAACTCCAACTGAATCTGGAACCTTCCTAGTAACCGTTTCGGCAACCGACGGTGATGGATATAAAGCATCGGCAGATTTAGTACTAAGTATTGCACCAACACCAACACCAACACCAACACCAACACCAACACCAACACCAACACCAACACCAACACCAACACCAACACCAACACCAACACCAACACCAACACCAACAGTATGTTCAACTACAAACACTGTGGGCTGTCTTCCACCGACTCCTTCTCCAACTCCAACACCTAACCCAACAGTTTCACCAACACCTAAACCAACAGTTTCACCAACACCTAAACCAACAGTTTCACCAACACCTAAACCAACAGTTTCACCAACACCTAAACCAACAGTTTCACCAAAACCGAAAGCTTCTTCAACGCCAACTGTAAAAGCCACACCGAAGCCATCATCAAAACCAACTATTGCGTCAGGATCAAAGACTTCAGTTGTTACAAGCAAAACAAAAGTAGCCATAACTGGTTTAAAGCCTGGTCAAAAAATTAAGGTGACAATCAAAGTTAAGTAACCGAGTAAAAGTGGCTTTATATAGCGGTTTTTAGCGAGTTTGGGTGGAGTGTGAAAAACAGGTATCATTACGACTTCGCTAAGCGCCCGTAGCTCAACGGATAGAGCATCTGACTACGGATCAGAAGGTTAGGGGTTCGAATCCCTTCGGGCGCACACAGTATTTTCTTGATTATAGAAATAACCAACAAGTTCTAGTCAGTGAAACTTTGCCATTGACTCAATCTGCTCCACGCGCGACGCTAGGCACATGAAAATCACCCGCCACTATCTAGATGTAAATGGACGCCGCGTTCACTATCGAAAGTGCGGAAGTGGTCCGACTTTGATCATGGTTCATCAGAGCCCAAGATCTTCAGCCGAATATGAAAAGTTGATGCTCAAATGGGGAACTTCATTTACGTGTATTGCTCCTGACTCCCCTGGCTATGGCCAATCTGAACCACTTCCAATTACTTCACCTGACATTAATGATTTTGGTGACGGCTTAATTGAATTCCTAGATGTTCTGGGCGTTAAAGAAGTTGGCATGTATGGCTTCCATTCCGGTGGCGCTATTGCGATGAATGCCCACGTTCGCAACCCAGGCCGCTTTACCGCACTTGCTTGTGGTGGTTATCCAATCTGGACAGATGCTGAAATGGCTCTCTATGCCAGCGGATATTTACCTTCCTTTAAACCAACTGGATATGGCGAACATTTAACTTGGGTCTGGTCACGCATTCTTGAGCAGAGCTGGTTTTTTCCATGGTTTAAAACCGAAGAGTCAACCCGTATGCGCAATGCCCACGATGATGTTGCGCGCGTAAATGCTCAAGTTTTAGAACTGCTCGATGCTGGTGATAATTATCAGCATGGTTATCGCGCTGTTTTATCAGCACCCAGTGATATTCCTGCAGCTGATACAAAACATAACCCGGTATTGATTGCGACTTATCAAGGAGACCCACTTCTAATTCACATTGATCGCTTGCCGGCACTGCCCGCAGGCTGGAGTACTGGAAGTGCTGATAACCCAGTGGCACTTGAGGATTTATTCGGAGATTTTCTAAAGAAACACCCAGGCCCTAGTTATGAATCTTTTAACGCAGATACTGATCGTGGCTTTGTCTCTGTGGAAACCGCGCACTTTAACGGCGTTATTCAATGGAGTGGTGATTTAACTGCGTCAAAGTTAGCCCTGCACAATGTGGGGGAATCGAGTGAGTTAGTTAAAGCTGAGCAGGCTTTGGTAATTGATCTGCCAGGGCATGGTTTATCAGGTGATATCAGTGATGCGGCTACGCTGTCAGACTGGGCCGATGTAATTAAAATTGCAATTACAAATCTCGGTGCGAAAAATATTACTTGTGTTGAAGGTGATCAGCTTTCAGCTCTGCTTGCGCTGGCAGTAGCTAAATCCGTAGGTGCTGATTGTGTTTGTGCAACCAGCGCTCACATTCCAATAGATGGCAAGACCTGGCAATCAGCGCAACCTGATTTAACACCTGATCGTTTTGGCAGCCATTTAAATAAAGCATGGCAGGTAGTTCGCTCAACTCAATTCTTTTGGCCCTGGTTTGAGGCAAAGAACTCAAATGCAATTGATTTTGATAAGAATCAGATAGACCCAGAGTCTTTAGCGCTAGCTCATCGAGCATTACTGCGCGCACGATCACGCGAGAAGTTAACTGCTCTTTTGTTAAGCGTTGATAAAGCGAAATTAGTAGCTGATGCACCAAAGATTTCTAGTTGGCACATTGCTGACTGGGCAACAAAGCGCGATGATATCTGGAGGCCGTAAATGTCACGTCCATGGGTAGATTTCATAAATATCGATGAGCAACCGGCACAAAGCTGCTCAAATGACTACGGCACATTTACTTATCGAGAGTTTGCTAATGGCACTACTCGCAACGAAGGAAAGAATTCTCCGATCATTGCGCCAGGAAAATCAATCATGCTTGAACTTGATAGCAATACACCAATTGCTACACACGCAGCACCGGTACAGATTCGTGCTTTTGTTTTTGAAGGCAACATCAATTTAGATGGCCAGGAAGTTAAGGAACGTAGTTATATTGAGATTGCAGCTGGTAGTCAGGTTCCGGCAATTACGACAAATGGTAAAGCCAGAATATTTGTTACCTACGATGGCGAATACACAATCACTTCAGCAAAGGCTGCAAATAATGAGATCGTAATCAAATACATGCAAGATATTATTTGGCGTTCACCAATCGTTTCCGACTTCCCCGGTGGCGCTGCCCGCAAGGCTTTCTATGACCATGGTGATTATGGTTCAGGCGTATTGGGCATATTGCCCGAGTGGGAAAGCCCGTTTTATGAGTGGCACACTTTCAGCGAAGAAATTCTGATCGTGAAAGGCAGCATTATTTCTTCATTCGGAACCATGAATCGTGGTGCGTATTTGTCTCACCCGGGTGGCGAAGACACTGTGCATGGCCCGATGTATAGCAAAGAGGGCTGCCTGATGCTGGTTTTACGCGAAGGCCCAATCGGAAACACATTCACACCTGCCGACCCAGCCGAGGTAGCATCGCGCAAGGGTTAAAGCCAATAGAAGAATTACAAATCATTTGAGATGGGATAAACAATGCGCGATCTAGCAGAACTTAGAAAGTTACATAGTTCAAAGTGGTTGCGCTACCCCGCTGAAGTTTTGCCGATGCATGTGGCTGAAATGGATTTCGAAGTTGATCCTGGCGTTCGCACTCTACTTGCTGAAATGATTTCAAAATCAGACCTAGGTTATCTAGGGCCAATTCCTGAAGTTCCCGAAGCATTTGTTGGCTTTGCAGAGCGTCATTGGGGTTGGACACCAGATGCGGCACAGATTCGTATGACAACTGATGTTGGTGTTGGTGTTGTCGAAGTTATCCGTGCGCTGAGCAAGCCAGGTGACAAAGTTGTTATCAATTCTCCGGTTTATCACAGCTTCTATATGTGGCTTGATGAATTAAAACTAACTACTGTCGATGCTCCACTGATTCACGAAGGCGATAATTGGCGCCTTGATCTAGCTGCAATCGAAGCTGAGTTTAAGAATGGTGCTCGTTTTATTCTGTTATCTAGCCCGCATAATCCGGTTGGTCGCATTCACACCCTTGAAGAGTTAACTGCGATCGCCGATCTTTCAAATAAGTACAACGCTTATGTAATTAGCGATGAGATTCACGCACCACTTACTTACGCTGATCAAAAATTTGTTCCTTATCTTTCAATTCCAGCTGCACAACGTCGCGGAATTATGGTTACTTCATCTAGCAAAGCCTTTAATTTCGCGGGCTTAAAGGCCGCGATTATTGTGAGCCAAAACCAAGAGATGTTCGAAGAACTAAACGCGATGCCTGAAGCAAATCACTGGCGAGCCTCATTATTAGGCGGTTTTGCGATGGCAAAAGCCTTTAGTGACGGAGATAAATGGCTAGCCGAAACGATGAGCCAGTTAGATCACAACCGTAAGTTGGTTAAAGAGCTACTTGCCAAGTACTTGCCGGATGCTAATTATGTAATTCCCCAAAATAGCTACCTAGCCTGGATCGATATCTCTTGCTTAGGACTTGGCGACAACGCATCTGAACTATTAATTGAAAATCAGAAAGTTGCTTTTAACCCTGGCACAGAGTTTGGCGATCAGTTCGGCGCATACATTCGCTTAAATTTTGCTACCTCACCTGAGATCATTGAAGAAGGTATCAAACGCCTAGCTTCTTAATGATTAGCGATCTGCGTAACTAAATTAGGATCACTTGGCACTAAGTTCAGTAAGATATGGGCATGGCTAAGAAGTTGATTGTGCATGCTGGCTTTCATAAGACCGGTACCACAGCACTACAATCTTCTTTTTTTGCAAATATTAACGAGTTAGCGAAATTTGGCATTAACTATCCGCAGGTGGGTGGCAAGGCGCAACATAAAGCTATCTATTCCTTAGTAGGAAAAACTTGGGGCTGGGAAGATCGTGGTGGCGTTACTGCAACAGATAAGAAGTGGAAGAGCCTCTTAAAGCAGGTGGCTAAAGCCAAGAAAACCAGCTTGATTAGTTCAGAATTTCTCTGCGAGCTAGATGAAGAGCAGATCGCCAAGTTCAGAAAAGATCTAGGTGTCGCAGATGCCCATATTTATTTCACAATTAGGCCACTTCTTAAAATCATTCCATCGGCATATCAGCAACATTTAAAGATTGGCATAAAGAGTGATTACGAAAAATGGCTCCATTCAATCTTGGACGAGCCTGGTGTATCGACGATTACCCCCTCGTTCTGGGTCAGACATACCCATGCCAAGGTACTAAGTAAATGGATTGCTGAATTCGGCGCTGATCGGGTCACGCTTATTGTGGTTGATGAAGCTAAGCCAGAGCTTATGTATGACACGTTTAGCGAGTTACTTGAACTGCCAAGTAAGTTTCTAAAGAAGCAAGAGAATCAAGATAGCAATCGCTCGCTTTCACTTAACGAGATCACGCTCCTGAATCGAATCAATCGAAAGTTTCCGAAGCGTCGAAGCTGGCATGACTATGAAACCTTTATTCGCAATGGTGCAATCAAATACTTAACAAACAAAGTTGTACCAGCCGAAGATGACTTACGTTTATTAACTCCGAAATGGGCAGTTGATAAAGCCCGAGAGATATCGGCACAGAGCGTTAAAGATATGAAAAAATTAGGCATTCGCATTATTGGTGACCTAGATACTTTTGCTGATGCTAAGGTGCCAGTAGGAGACAATCCACCGATTGAGATGATTCCAGTAGATCTGGCAGCACAAGCTCTGATTGCGTTAGACCTACGTGTAGTTGAAACATTTCCAAAGAAGTGGGTCTTGCAAACGCTATGGAAAATGACAAAACGTGATATCAAAAAATGGTTAAAGAAAGTGGCTAAGAAATGATTACAATTCCAGAGACTGATTTAGTCGTTCACCCTCTTTGCCTCGGCACCAATGTTTTTGGTTGGAGCGCTGATGAAGCAGAATCCCATCAAGTACTTGATGCTTACTCGGCTCACGGCGGAAATTTCCTCGACACTGCCGATGTTTACTCGCAATGGAAGCCTGGCAATCAAGGCGGCGAATCAGAAACAATAATTGGCAAATGGTTAACTAAGCGCGATCGCAGCAAAATAGTTGTTGCTACAAAAGTTTCTATGCTCAACACTCGCCCAGGGCTATCGGCTAA
>JBILXJ010000116.1:0-3151 GCA_044378655.1 Candidatus Planktophila sp.
AAAACCTCGCTGCAGCCTTCAACTCGCACAACCGACATCTTGAGTTATTCGCATGATGCCTCACACTATTTACTTAAACCCAAAGCTATCTATACCCCGGAAACTAAAGAACAACTGGCTGAGATCTTTGCTCTCGCCACCGAACTTGGTATCGGCGTAACGTTTCGTTCAGGTGGCACCAGTCTCAGCGGGCAAGCAACCAGTGATGGATTTCTAGTAGATACCCGCAAAAATTTTCGTAGTATAAAAGTTGGCAACCAAGGCGAACAAGTCTCGATTAGCCCAGGCGCTACAGTTCGCGCAGTCAATACTTCGCTAGCTCGCTTTAAACGCAAACTTGGACCAGATCCAGCAAGTGAGGTCGCCTGCACAATCGGCGGTGTTGTTGCCAATAATTCCAGCGGCATGTGTTGCGGCACCGAACAGAATTCTTACCGAACTATTGCATCAATGCTTTTAGTTCTACCGGATGGCTTAGTAATCGATACTGGCGCTAGCGATGCTGATGAGATTCTGCGGCAAAAGTCCCCCGGTATTCATGCTGGCTTAATCGCGCTTCGTGATCGCGTGCGAAGTAATCCAGATTCAGTGGCGCTAATTAATAAGTTGTTTAGCATTAAAAACACCATGGGTTATGGCATAAATTCATTTCTGGATTTCGATTCGCCAGTAAAGATTCTCGAGCATCTAGTTGTTGGTAGTGAAGGCACTTTGGCATTTGTTGCCGAAGCTACCTTTAACACGGTGCCGGCATATTCGCACTTGGCTACTGGGCTACTTATTTTTGAATCTCTGGCAGATGCCACTGGCTCATTGCCCGAACTGGTTAAAGCTGGCTTTGCCGCAATTGAACTCATGGATGCCACAAGTTTGCGCGTGGCTCAACGCGACCCCGAAGCAACTGCCGAGTTAAAGGCGATCAAGGTGGTTAACCACGCAGCGTTATTAGTTGAGTTTCAAGAGGCAACGGAGGCAGACCTGAGCCGCAAAGTGGCCGCGGTTACGCCTTTATTTAGCACTTTGCCATTGAGCCAGCCAGCCCAATTAACCAGCGATGCTGCCACTCGTAATCAAATCTGGCATATCCGTAAAGGTTTATATGCCGCCGTTGCCGGCAACCGCCCTTCAGGCACAACTGCGCTACTTGAAGATATCGCGGTGCCAGTTTCTGAACTATTAACGACTTGCGAAGAGCTAATTGCGTTACTTGTAAAACATGGATATACCGATAGCGTGATCTTTGGCCATGCTCGCGATGGAAATATTCACTTCATGATAAATGAAGAGTTTGAAAATCCAGCCATGTTGCAGCGTTATAAAGAATTCACCCAAGAAATGGTTGAACTGGTTCTAGCCCATGGTGGAACCTTAAAGGCTGAACACGGCACTGGTCGCATGATGGCTCCCTTTGTGCGCAGACAATATGGTGATGAACTTTACGAAGTGATGTGGGCACTTAAGCGCTTAATTGATCCAGCTGGAATTTTAAATCCTGGAATCATCTTGAGTGAAAATCTAGAAACTCACCATGAGAATCTAAAGGTTTTTCCGAAAATTCAAAAAGTTGCGGACAACTGTGTTGAGTGCGGATATTGCGAACCGATCTGCCCAAGTAAAAATTTAACGCTCACGCCTCGAAAACGAATTGTTATGCAACGCGAATTAGTTTTAGCGAAAGCCGCTGGCAATACCTCACTTGTAAATGAGATTGAGAAAGAGTTTGCCTACGATGGCACAGACACTTGCGCCGTCGATGGCATGTGCGCCACTACCTGCCCACTTTCGATCAATACTGGCTCTTTGGTGCGCGAACTACGCGAAGAAAAAGCTTTCCCAATCGTCAAGCAAGCCTGGAAATTAGCTGCTTCTAATTGGTCGCTCTTTACACAGGCAGCCGGAACTGCCTTAAAGTTCGCAAATCTGATTCCTGGCTTGAATAGATATCCAACTGGTGGAACTATCCGCAAAGGTGCGCCAATTACTGACTTTGACGCGATTTTCTTCCCTTCTTGTACTGCCACCCTATTTGGAACCAGCGACTCAGCAGGTGCCTTTATGGCTCTAGCTAAGCGCGCAGGTTTAAGAATTTCGATTCCGGCTGGAATTGATTCGCTCTGCTGTGGAACCCCTTGGAAATCTAAAGGTTATTCCGAAGGCTATGAAGTAATGAGCAAAGCAGTCTCCGACTCTCTCGCTAAGGTAACAAATGGCAAGCAGGTAACCATTGTTACCGATTCATCTTCTTGTTCTGGTGGGCTAACCGAGTTACTGGCTAGCCAGCCACACTTACGAGTAGTTGATTCAATTCAATATGTTGAAGAAAATATCTTGCCAAAGCTTTCAATGAGAAAAGTTAAATCTGTCGCCTTGCACCCAACTTGCTCAACTACTTCTATGGGCATAAATGGTTCGCTAACTAACTTAGCCAAGGCAATTGCTGATGAAGTATTTGTTCCAGAAAATTGGGGTTGCTGTGCTTATGCCGGTGACCGTGGCATGACTTTTCCAGAGCTAACGGCGTCTGCAACTTCACTTCAAGCTACTGAGATAAAAGATCGTGAAGATGCTTATTTCATCTCTGCTAACCGCACTTGTGAAATAGGTATGTCAAAGGCAACCGGTAAGGCTTACCGGCACGTAATTGAACTACTTGAAGAAGTTTCTCGCTAGATATCGAAACGATCTGCGTTCATAACTTTGACCCAAGCTGCAACAAAGTCTTTCGCGAACTTAGCTTTGTTATCGTCTTGGGCATATAGCTCAGCGTAAGAGCGCAATACCGAGTTAGATCCGAAAACTAAATCTGCGCGGGTGGCAGTGAATTTAACTTCACCGGTTGCACGATTGCGAATGTTGTAAAGATTTACACCCGCTGGCTCCCAGACATAAGTCATATCGGTCAAATTCACAAAGAAATCAGGGGTTAGAGCGCCTACCTGATCAGTGAAAACACCATGCTTGGTGCCACCGTGATTTGTGCCCAGCACGCGCATTCCACCCAAAAGTACGGTCATTTCAGAAGCCGTAAGCCCCATCAATTGTGCGCGATCAAGTAGCAACTCTTCAGGAGTAACTACATAATCTTTGGCTTGCCAGTTACGGAAACCATCGTGAATTGGCTCAAGCGGTGCAAATGATTCAGCATCTGTTT
>JBILXJ010000117.1:0-3138 GCA_044378655.1 Candidatus Planktophila sp.
ATGGTATTAATTTGAAGACCACATTTAAGCCTTCTGCTAATGCTGCAACTATTTCAGGAAACATTCGTTGCGCACTACCAATGCCTGGAACTGAAGTTTTTGCATTCTTCTACAACAAAGATCTGCTTGCTAAAGCTGGTTACACAACTCCACCATCTACAACTACTGAACTTCTAGAGTATTCAAAGAAGTTAACTACATTTGATAAAGATGGAAATATCTTAACTGCTGGTTTCGTTCCAAAATCTGGCTACTACGGTTGGGGTATGGAATCAATGTGGCTCGGTCAAGCTTTTGGTGCTCGCTGGTATAACGCCAATGGCTCTTCTGGACTTGCTACTGATTCCAAGTGGGCAAAGATGCTTACTTGGCAGAAGAAGTTTATCGCTGATGTTTATGGTGGGGGCGACTTCGCTAAAGGAACAAAAGCACTTACTAAGTTCAATGCCGCAAAGGGTGGCGAGTGGGGCGTTAAGCACGACTTCATTACCGGTCGCGTTGCTATGAAGATGGACGCTAACTGGATGGCACCTCTTTATTGCACTGGTGATTCATGGGCACTTGCAGAAACCTGTAAGTATGTAAATATGGGTGTTACCGGATTCCCAACTGATCCCTCAGTTAAGGCAACTCATTCAGGTGCTGGCGTAGTCGGATATCCAATTGCAGGTATCTCAAAGACAACTAAGAATGTTAAGGATGCTTGGATTGTTCTTAAGGGTCTAGCAACTGACGTAAAACTCTCATATGCATATGACGCAGTCGGTGGCGCTCCATCACCATTGACAGCTTCTGCTGCAAAGCCAACAGGGCTACCAAAATGGTATGAGCCATTCTATGCAGTTCAAAATCACCCTAAATCCATCTATAAGTTGATGCCGAATACAGGTGAACACCAAGATGAAACAATCTTGGCCGATCTGATGGCTGCATGGCAAGACGGTGCAATCACAGACCTAAAGGGCGCTCTACAAGATGCTGCGAGCAAGATTGATCAAATCATTGCCCGTAACCAGGTTGATTAAGGCTAACTAAAAACAACATGTCAAACTCGAGGACAGGAGCAACCTCCCTTTTCCAAAAGAAAGGGGAGGTTGCTCCTCCACGTAAAAAACTTAAGGTTCCCCGCCTTTTCATCTTCTTATGTCTCGCGCCTTGGTTATTTGGCATAATTTTCTTCACGGCATATCCAATGATTTCGAGTTTCTACCAATCATTTACTCGATACAACATTATTGATAAGCCGGTGTTTATTGGTTTAGACAACTACGAACGAATGTTTTTTGAAGATGACGACTTCATGAAAGCTTTAAAAAACACCATCTGGATTTCTGTTATCAGCATTCCTTTAAGAATCTGTTTTGCGATCTTTACGGCTTGGCTGCTAACTCGCCCTAAGCGGGGTCGCAATATCTATCGCACCCTATTTTTCTTACCCTCGATGGTTCCTGCCGTAGCTGCAACTATTGTTTTTACCTATGTTTTCAATCCTGTTTACGGTCCAATTAACAAAGGACTTGAATTTGCAGGTATTAACAATCCGCCATATTGGTTCCTCGATCCAAATTGGTCGAAGTGGGCTTTGATAATTCTGGGCCTTTGGGGTATCGGCGATACCATGATCATCTTTTTGGCAGGCTTACTTGATGTTCCCAAGTCTCTTTATGAAGCTGCCGAGCTCGAAGGTGCCAGCGGATTCCAATCATTTAGATTTATCACTCTGCCACTTCTTACCCCAGTTATCTTTTTCTCTGGCGTTACGGGAGTAATTGGATCGTTCCAATACTTTACGCAGGCTTTTGTGGCTTCAGGGCAAGTGAATGACTATTCAAAAGCCATGTACTTCTACGCCACTCATATCTACCAGACCGCATTTAAAGCCTATGAAATGGGTTACGCATCAGCGCTAGCTTGGTTCTTGCTCTTGATAACCATGGTTTGCACATTGGTAATTCTGAAGACTCAAAAGCGTTGGGTCCACTATCCAAATGGGAGCCTTTTCAAATGAGCCAATTTACCGAAGAGAAACTTGCGGAAATTGAAAAAGATGCGCGGGTTCTAAAGCGCCAGAAGAAGTTTAAAGATTTTCTTCAGACAGTCGGTGATCACTCAGCTCTAATAACCATGTCTGTGATATTTGCGTTTCCGCTTTTTATGGTTTTCATCATTTCGCTGATGAGTGCTGGACAGGCTGAGACTCGATCTTTCTGGCCTAAACCATTTGTTTGGCACAACTACATTGAAGTTTTCACCACTGTCCCATTCCTGAAGTGGACTTTAAATACCATGTTTGTTTCAGTGATGGGAACAATTGGTGTAGTAATTTCAAGTGTTCCAGCGGCTTATGTCTTATCTAGGTTGCAATGGCGAGGTCGCCATACAACATTTCTAATTATCTTAGGAACAATGATGCTTCCTGGCCAAGTCACTCAAATTCCGGTTTACATTATCTTCGCAAAATTGGGTTGGATTCCTTCCTTCTTACCATTAATTGTTCCGGCATTTTTTGGAAGTGCCTTCTCTATCTTCTTGCTTCGGCAATTCTTCACAAGTATCCCCGATGAGATTTCAGATGCCGCCCGAATTGATGGTTGCAATGAGTTTAAACTGATGATGCGTATTGTGGTTCCCTTAGCCAAGCCGGCAATATCAGCCATCGCGCTATTCGCATTCTTGGGTTCATGGAATGATTTCTTTGGTCCACTTCTTTACATCGCTGAAAACCCAGATTTATACACTCTTGGAATCGGCCTGAATGCATTTAAGGGCGATCACCACACTGAGACAAGTTTAATGATGACCGCATCTGTTCTGTTTATGCTGCCCGTAATCGTCATTTTCTTTTTCAGCCAGAAAGTATTCATTGAAGGCGTTACCCTCACTGGCGTGAAAGGGTAGGTTTTATGAAAAATGCAGCAATAGGAATCCCGGCGATTCCCTCACTAATGCGTGAAATTAACGAGCGTCGGGTAATCGATACTTTGCGCTCAAATGGTGCACTTCATGCTGCCGAAATTGCTCGCTTAATCGGATTATCTAAACCAACTACCTCTGACATTTTGCGTGGTCTGGTTGATTTTAATTTAATTCGAGAGTTTGAACCCGGCGAAGGTGATTCAAAGCGAGCTCGTCTAGTTT
>JBILXJ010000138.1:0-2539 GCA_044378655.1 Candidatus Planktophila sp.
CGAACATATCTTCTTCAGGTGGTCGCACGATAGCCCTAGCGCCATCTCCATCTGCCAGCGTTACATATTGCGCTAAGCCGCGTACCAGAACTACCGGAATCTGAGCTAACTTTCCTTTTACTAATTCAGCAGCACTAGCAATTTCATCGGCAACAGCTGCTACTGACTGTTCAAGGGTGCGACCGGCAGCATCTTTTTGTCCGCGGTAATCGAGCAGTGTTGTTACACCGGCCACGCCGATTGCGTTATCAGTCAACCCAAGTCGCCAAGCGCGACCCATCGTGTCAGTAACTATCACACCAATTGGTTGCGCAACTTTATGAAATTCAGCCCGCAACTTTCGAGCACTTAAATCACTATCAACTGGAAGTTTAAGAATCATACCTTTTGGTGCATTTGATGCATCAACACCGGCTGCAGCCATGATCAAACCGTGTTTAGTTTCGACAATTTTAGTAGTTCCACGCTGCGCAATTACGCGGACTGTTTCTTCATCAATAATTGCTTCGCGAGTTTGGCTCGGAACCATCTGGCCTTCAGCTTTGCTGACTACTTTGCTGGTAACAACCAAGATGTCATTTGCTTGCAATCCGGGGCCAGCTAACACTGCTTTGAGAATTAGCGCCGCTAAATCATCACCTGGATTAATCTCGGGAATGCCAGCAATCGGATGAACGCTAAAGTCATTTGTCATCGCAGCATCCCAATCGCTTTAGCTGCAATTTCTTTCGCAGCCTGGTCATCAGTCATCAATAATGGTGCACTCTCGCACTTTATTCCTAAATTAGTAATAGCTGAAACTTGATCATTATCACTATCGGCAATTAGCCAAGCATCTAATAAATCTCCGTACTGGGCAGCAACACTGGTTGCGCTAGTTTCTAAGCCAAGCGCACTTAAACACTTATCAGCCATGCCAAGTACTGGGTTGCCGCCAATAATTGGTGAAACTCCGACAACCGGGGCTTTGGCTTTCATAATTGCCGCTTTGATGCCTGGAATCTGCAGAATCATTCCGATTGAAACAATTGGATTACTGGGCGGCAGAATAATCAAGTCAGCTGCTTCAATTGCCGAGAGAACCTCTGGCGCTGGTTTAGCTTTTTCAGCGCCAAGTAACTTAAATCCGGTTGCAGGCAGAGCAGCTCGATGTTTTACCCACCACTCTTGGAAATGAATTGCTTCGCCTTGTACTAATTGCACTTGGGTCTCAACATAGTCATTGGTGGCAGGCATGATGTTGAGGTCGATCCCCCACTTTGTGCATTGCAATTTAACAATTTCACTTAATGCAACACCGGCATTTAACAAATTAGTGCGATAGATATGAGTTGCATAGTCTTTATCGCCCAAGTTAAACCATTGCTCTTGTCCTAAGTAATGGGCAAGTTGTCCCTGAACTACCCAAGTTTCATCTTTGCGACCCCAGCCACGAACCAAATCTGATTCACCAGCCAAGTTGTAAATAACCGAATCTAAATCTGGGCAGATCCGTAAGCCGTGCATAGTGATGTCATCGCCATTATTGACGATGACTGAAATATCTAGGTTCTCAATTAACCGCAAACCTTTTAAAAATCTAGCTCCACCAATTCCGCCAGCTAAGGCGACTACTTTTAATGGTGTGCTCACGGGTACGATAATACGGTGACTAGTGCCAGCAAACCCAATGAGCAATGGTCTGTATTCCTTCCCCTGAAACACTTCTCTGCAGGCAAGACACGATTGGGCAATATTCCAGCCGATTTTCGCGTTTCGCTGATTAAAGCAATGGCGAGTGACTTAATTGATGCATTGCTCCAAGTTCCAAATATCGCAAGCATTACGGTGGTTGGCATAGATCATCGACTTTTGACCACTGCCGCTAATCCCCGCTTGAGTTCTTACCCAATAGCCGAACCACTAAATATTAATTCTGACTTACATTTTGCTATTGGCGAAGAAAATAACATTGCAATTTTCTTGCCAGATTTGCCTAGCATTTCAACCCAAGAAATTTCACTTGCACTTGAAATGGCTGCAAGTCACAAAACTTCTTTTATTGCTGACCAAAATGAGATAGGAACTACCGCTTTCTTTAGCACTGTCGGCAAAGTAGCGACTCACTTCGGTCTTAATTCAGCAGCTGCTCACCGCGGTGCAAGTGCCGCCGAGTTAACTGGCTCAGAATTTAAAGGAATAAAAGCTGATTGCGATGATTGGTCTGACCTATTGGCAATTGATATTGGCAATCTAGGGCACTCGACGCGGGCGTTAATGGAACATCATCTGCAAAATTAGCAATCTCCCTTTAGAATTCTGGGCATGACTGAAACTACTGATCTTTATCCAGGCAAAGAACTCAAGAATTTAACCGTCGGCATCATTGGCGGAACTGGTGCGCAAGGCACTGGATTGGGTTATCGGTTAGCTAAAGCTGGCTTTAACGTAATTTTAGGTTCTCGCGATGGCGCAAAAGCCGTTGCTACAGCGGCAGAAGTTGGCCACGGCATTACTGGTGCCGACAATGTTGAATGCGCTGCTAAATCAGATTTAGTAA
>JBILXJ010000035.1:0-8114 GCA_044378655.1 Candidatus Planktophila sp.
TAATTGTTGCTGTGCCATGGGATAGCCACAAAGACACACTAGCTTCACTAAAAAATGAGTTAGCTGGAAAAGTTGTTATTGATTGCGTAAACCCAATGGGCTTTGATGCTGGCGGTGCGTTTCCACTAGCAGTTGCCGAAGGCAGTGCATGTGCACAAGCTCAAGGCATCTTGACCGAAAGTCATGTAGTTACCGCTTTCAACCATGTATCAGCCGTACTGCTTGCAGATCAATCACTAGCGGAAATCGATATCGACATCATGGTCGTTGGCGATCACAAGCCAGCTACAGATTTAGTGCAGCAATTAGTCGATCAAATCGCTGGAATGCGCGGAATTTATGCGGGCAAAATGCGAAATGCCGGCCAAGTTGAAGCGCTGACTGCAAACCTAATTTCCATGAACCGCCGCTATAAGACTCATGCCGGCGTTCGAGTAATTGGCGTTAACTAAGCAGTTATTTCGCCGTTCTTAGCTTTCGGGAAATAGTTCTGGCCAATTCCGGAAGATCGTTTTGCAATCATTACGGTGCGCTTGTAAGACATGATTTCTTCGCCGTCTTGATTTAAGCCACGAGTTTTCATGCTTATGATTCCGACATTTGGGCGTGATGCTGACTCACGGGCATCGGTGCAGATTGATTCTGCGTAAAGAGTGTCGCCTTCAAACATTGGATGTGTCAACTTGATATCGGTCCAACCTAAATTTGAAACCGCATTCTGACTCATATCCATCACTGAAATACCCAGCACCATGGCCACAGTTAAACCTGAGTTAACGATTACTCGACCGCCGGTAATTGGGTTTGACTTAGCGAATTCTGCATTGAAGTGATTTTGGTTGGTGTTGCAGGTAAGTAGCGTGAACCAAGTGTTATCGGCTTGGCTAATAGTGCGACCAAATGGATGTTGATAGATATCGCCAACTACGTAATCTTCAAAGAAGCGACCTAAGACTGCCTCATGCTTAGTCATCATTAATCCTTTACAAATCTGGCCGAATTGAACTGTTCCACCATCAGGAACCGCTTCGAGTAAGCCTAAATCATACTAGATGGCCTCGCACCTAGAAAGTCTGCGGACAGTTGCGCTCGATCAAAGTAAGGTGAAAACTAGGCTCTATGGCAATTAATAAAGGTGGCGCACCGCTAAACATCGCAAACGGAATTCGTGAATTTGCTACCGCATCACCAAATCAAATTGCCATCATCGATGGTGATCGCTCGATAACTTATCGCGAACTATTCGAACGTGCTTGTCGACTGGCGAATGCACTTCTTGCCGCTAATTTAAAACGCGGTGTTGCGGTTGGTGTTTTGATGGGAAACCGTTTGGAGTATTCCGAAGTTGCCGCCGGCTGCGCGATGGCAGGTTTTCCAATCGTGCCGATTAATCCCCGTCAGACTGCTGATGAGAATTCATACGTGTTAGAACATTCCGAGGCGCAAGCTTTGATTTATGACTCGGCACTCTCTGCTGTTTTGCCCGCCAAGTTACCAGCAACCGTTTGGGCAATTGATGGTGGAGATTCCCACCCAAACTACGAAACCTTAATTGCCAAATACCCAGCTACCGACCCTGGTGTTGTAGTAGATGAGAACGAACCTTTCTGTATTGCATATACCTCGGGAACCACTGGCAAACCTAAAGGCGTTTTAATCTCACATCGATCACGCTGCTTAACTTTCTTTGCAACGGCAATTGAATGGGGTCTAGGTCCCGGACGCAGAACGATTGCAGTTGCTCCGATGTATCACGGTGCTGGCTTTGCTTTTGGCTACGGCGCAGTTTTCACTGGTGGCACTTTAGTTATGCAACGTAAATTTGATCCTGAAGAAACTTTAAACATGATCGGCAAGTACCAGTTGCAAACTATCTTCTTGGTGCCAACTCACGCCCAGATGATGCGAGCACTTGGCGATGATGTTGTGGCTTCAAAAGATATCTCGACGCTAGAAACTATCTATTTCAATGCTGCCGCCCTTCCGGTTCCGCTAAAGGAATGGGTGGTGAAGCTTTTCCCTAACGTCGATGTGCACGAACTTTATGGTTCAACCGAAGCCGGCATCGTGACGAATTTGCGCCCAGTCGATGCAATGCGCAAAGCAGGTTCTGTTGGTCATGCCTGGTTTATGACTGAAGTTATTGTGCTAAATGATGACGGCACGCCAACACCAATTGGTGAACCGGGTGAGCTTTATTCACGTTCGCCATACCTAATGAATGGCTACTTTAAGGACGATGCCGCAACCGAAGCTTGCACTACTGCCGATGGATTCTTAACTTGTAACGACATCGTGGTTCGCGATGCCGAGGGTTATATTTCAATTGTCGATCGCAAGAAAGATTTGATCATCTCTGGTGGAACCAATGTTTATCCAAGAGAGATTGAGGAAGTTCTCGCCAAACATTCAGACATTGCCGAGGTTGCAGTTATCGGAATTAAAGATGAAACTTGGGGCGAGCGTGCAATTGCGATTATTGTTTCGCGAAGTGGAACAGAAATAGCTGCTGAAGAACTTGATACATTTTCACGCAAATCTCTGGCAGGTTACAAGATTCCTGGCGAGTTTCATTTCTTAAAAGTGTTGCCAAGAAATGCTTCTGGCAAGGTTTTAAAGACCGAATTACGCGTTCAATTCTCCAAATAATTTGTTTAAATCGTAACCGTTTTTCTATTGCTAACTTAGTTACACATCGCTAATCTCAACTCTGTAACTGGAACTACTTTCCGCCCCGTGGAACGTGGTAAAAGTTCACCAACAATTTCTATCTTCAGAGGGAGATGTAAATGCGTCCACACGTAGAGCTCATTGATCAGGCAGATTATGTCTGGCATGGTGCTGAATTAATTAAGGGCAACGGTCGTGCAAGTGAACGACGTATGAGTGTTGATGAAGAAGATGGTTCATCATCTCTTCGCGTAGATTTCCACACTGATTGGAATCGCGGTCCCGGTATTCACCATGCAAACACTGAGTACTTCGTGCTTGAAGGTGAGATGCGCATTGGTGGTCGAACAATTGGTAACGGTGGTTATGTTCAAGCTCCACGTGGCGTTCCAATGGATTCAATTTTCTTTAAAGAAGGAACTCAGATTTTACATTTCCGCGAATACGGCGATGCTGGTTTTGATGAAGTAGATAACGTAAATGCACCTCGTTGGAAAGATGCAGCTTACGGAGACATCACAATTGAAGATACCGAAGCTCGTCAATGGGATGACGTTCCAAATCCAGGCCCAATGCCAGGTTTGATGATTAAGTATTTAAAGGTAGATCCAATCACTGGTTTCTATACTCGTCTCGTTCATGCTCGTGAAGGTTGGACTGATCACCGTCTTGCGCACCACCCATGTTTCGAAGAGGCATATACAACGCAAGGAAATATGTCTTACAACTTTGGTGATTTAACTAAGGGCACTTACTTCTTCCGTCCAGCTCGCGTAAAGCATGGCCACTTCGTTTCACTCGAAGGTGGAGCTACCTGGTTACTACGTTCTGATGGTGAACTTTCAAACTGGTATAGCCAGAATGAATTCGTACGTTGGGGCGCAGATGCCGTTAACTATGGACCCGATGGTGGCCGTATGAAGTGGTCACAATCGAGTCATGACTTGGGCACAGTGCCTACTTGGCGTACTGAACATGATCTAAAGAACTTAAAGGCATCGGTTGAATACCAACGTTCGATGGGTCAGCCAGATGTTGATTATGTACAGCATGGCACCGGCCCAGACAAGTCACTTGTCGCACTCGGTCTAAGTGATGAACATGGTCATACACATGATGGCGAACATGGTCACTCACACGAAGAATGGCCAGATCCAAAGAGCTTAGAACATCCAGATGAGCGCACTGATGAAGGTGCACATAACTGGGGCCATGGCCGCAAATGGGAACCAGGTATGCCAAGTCCTAAGCCAATCATTTCATCGCTTCCAGTCCGCTCGCGTTCTCGCGGTCGCTGGGATGGCGATGGTATGTAACCGTGGGGATAACGCTGCTTGAAGTTTTTCTTTTTATCCATGTAGTTCTATTTGTGTATTGGTTGGGTGCTGATCTTGGCGTCTACTACACATCTCGCTTTGTGGTCGATCGCAAACTCTCAACTGAAACGCGTGCGATCACCGGCAAGATTATGGAATTCGTAGATTTAAGTCCGCGCATCTGCTTGGTGCTCTTCTTGCCCAGTGGTATTTCGTTGATGGCCCTCTATGACAATTCACCAACGTTTGTTTTAGATAATAAGTATCTAATCATCATTGGATCCTGGTTAGCTGGCTTAGCTTGGCTCTATTTGGTAATTCGCAATTACCATTCACATGGTGATCCTAAGGCTGCCATTATCAAGAAGACTGACATGACTATTCGCTACTTGATTGTGGCGTCTATCTTTGCCGGTGCTATCTATACCTTGGCAGTTGATGAACCATTTGGCGTAACGACTAATCCAAAATGGCTAGCAATTAAGGTGATGTTCTATGCAACCGCAATTGCAGGAGGCGTTGGAATTCGCAAGGCACTGGTGCCATTTGGGCCTGCTTTTGGCAAAGTTCTAGCTGGTACTCAAACCGAAGCTGATAACGACGCACTTTCCTTATCGCTTAAGAACGCCCTTCCTTGGGTGCACTTAATCTGGTTCTGTGTATTGGCTGCAGCATTCTTAGGAATCGCAAAGCCAGGTGCGGTTCTTTAAATAAATAGAAATTAAAAAGCCCCTCTCGTCAATGAAGACGTGAGGGGCTTTTTGTATACCGATTACCAGATGGCGACGTTGCCGCCGGGTACTCGGTATTCCTCGATGAGCGTAGTTTTAACGAGTTTGTCATGTTCAAATGATTGCCAGGTACGGGTGCGGTAATTGTCATTAACTATATAAATGAGCTCGAGCACCTTTAGGTGTGGCTTATCTTTCCAGGTATACGGAAATACCAGCATCTGGTTATTTACCACCGTAGTTTGTCCGAGAAAGTTTGCATCATCAAAAAGAAGTTCATCGCCAATGACGCGAGCACGAAAATCAATGGTCTCGGGCTCTTGGTTAGCGCGCTTATAAACAATGCGCTCATACCAATCTTCGCCAACTAAACGAGTTTCTTGGTGAGATTCATATTTTTCAATTAGCGTGCCATCTGTTTTAAAGTGGGAATAAGTACCATCCCAAACTCCGGTGAGGCCATTTAAAATATCGCGAAGGTTACTCATTGTGGGGTTCCATTCAGCTCGGCTAGCACGTAAGTGGTTTTTAAAACATCCCAGCGAATCTTTACTAATTGACGAGAACCTGGCATCACCCAAACATCCTCAGGTGGCCAACCGTAATTATCTAAGTGGTAGCGATACTTCAAAGTATCAAATGTTCCAGCTGGCACAGTGACGCTTTCTTCGCCCATGAATTCAATGCCGAACTCCCACTGCCCCATCATTGGCCCTGATGAACCATCGGGTTCCGGAGAAGAGTGCAAGATGCCTGTAAAGTTTTGAATCTTTTGCGAGCTGTTGTGGTCATACATAGAAGTATGGAAACAGTCGCAAAGCACTGGGTGTGGCCCAAAAGATTTAACCCCGCCTGGCACCTTAATCTTTTGAGTTACATGGCCATGCTCGGTCATCCAAGAGTGACAAGTGGCATCTTCGCCTTCGAAATTAAACCAACCACTGCCCCGATGTTGACCCTTAACTTCTAGTCGCACATAAGTTTCAACTGGTTTAAATTCATGCGTCATAGTGTGCGTAACATCGCGCAGAATTTCAGTGTCATCCATTTCGCAATGGGCGCGAATAACTCGATAGCCCTCGTCGTGCTTAGTTACGTTAAACCATTCGCGACCACGTTCGCGACCATCGTCATGTACATAATCAATGCGGCCAGTCCATCCGGTGTGCTTCATATTTATGCTCTTTCCCAAAGCTCGATAAAAGCGCCTTCTGGCGTGTGCGCTGCAACTACGCGCGCATTTCCATGAAGCGGATCATTGGTGGTTACTACTTCTGAAATTAGTGAACCCTTCTTTTCGATGATGCGTTTCATCGCACCATCTAAATCTGGAGTAACAAATGACCAGCCCATATGACCAAGTACTTGGCCAGGGCGCTGTTGCGCGCGGGTATCGGCACGCGGTGGCAAGTCATGAACATGAATTAATTCGATGCGCGCAGTTTTGCTACCAGCTACGAATGCAAGGCGAACATTTGAACCTTGTGGCAATTCGGCGATTAAGTTAACGCCATCTTGCACGAAAGAAACGTCATACCAAATGCTCATGCCGAGACCTTCAGGGCCAAAGAAATCTTTAGCTAGTTCGACATCTTTAACGCCGCACACAACTGAAGTTAATTCAGTGTATGGAAGTTTCGGATTAGTGCCCCAAGTATGCGTGGGCCGCTCATTAGTTGCTTCGACGAAAACAATGTCGGTACCTTCGGGGCCCCAACAAAATCCTTCAGTAATTTCAATTACTTTATCGCCAAAGGGCACACCGTAAGCCTGCGGTAGAGCTGGCCACTGCCAACCTTTAGGAAATAGTTGTGAGTGAGTAGCTAATACATCGCGGGTGTAGAGATCTAGGGCGTGATAGCCCCACTCGCTGGTGTGCGGATACTTTGGCGTTAGCGCAGAAGAATTAGGTGTTTTTACAAACCAAACTTGACCAGTATCAGCACCTGCTGGTGCCATCTGCCAAGCTTGAATTTCACCATCTACTTTGTAGAGTGCTTTGGCAGTGGCAGCGTTAATGACACCACTGTCAATTACTTCATAACCTAATTCGTCACGCCAGAAACCCAGATGGATATCTACATCGTGAACTCCGACTAGCGCTGCTGTTACCCCATCGACAAATGGTGCGCTAGTCATATTTAACTCGCTGTTCCTAGGTAGGCCTCGGCAACGCGAGGGTCATTGATTAAGTCTTTTGACTTGCCTTCAATCTTTACCGCACCACGTTCAAGAATGTAGGCACGTTGCGCTAACTGCAGAGCTAAGCGAGCTTGTTGTTCAACTAGCAAAATAGTTAAACCTTGCTCGGCGTGTAGACGCTTTAGGTACTTGAACATTTCAAGTACCAACTGTGGCGCTAAACCAAGACTTGGTTCATCCAGCATCAGAATCTTTGGACGAGACATAAGTGCGCGAGCAACTGCGAGCATCTGTGCTTCTCCGCCAGAAAGTGTGCCGGCTGCTTGCTTGCTACGTTCTTTCAAACGTGGGAACAAGCCATACATATCCTCTAGTGACTGAGTGGTTTCTGCGCGATGCTTACGTCGCACGAAAGTTCCGAGTTGAAGATTTTCTTCAACTGTGTGGTCAGGGAAAATCTGACGTCCTTCTGGAACATGGCCGATACCAAGTGCTGTGCGCTTATGGCCAGGAACTTTCGTAATCTCGACACCATCAAAGAAAATCTTGCCGGCTGCAGGACGCATCAAGCCAGAGGTGGCACGCAGCGTTGTTGTCTTGCCAGCACCGTTGGCACCAAGGAGAGCAACAAATTCACCAGTCTTTACTTCAATTGAGAGGTTATCTAGAGCTTTTGCGCCACCGTAAGTGATCGTTAGGCCTTCAATGCGTAGGTCGCTCATGCTAACTCCTTCGAGAAATCAGTATTTCCGAGGTAGGCCTCAAGTACGCGCTCATTCTTCTGCACCTCTTGCGGAGTACCTTCGGCGATAACTTTGCCGCTTTGAATAACCGTAACAATGTCAGCTAGATCCATCAGGAATGCCACGTTATGTTCGATCAGAACTACGCACATTCCACCAGCTGCCAGAGTACGAATCAGGCTGGTCAATGAATGCATTTCATCTTGAGTTAAACCAGTTGCTGGCTCATCGAGAATCAAAATCTTTGGCTCAGTTGCAACTGCGCGAATAACTTCGAGCAAGCGCTTTTGGCCATGTGAGATTGAACCAGCTGCCAGTTCTTCCATGCCTAACATTCCAGCAAGAGATAGAAGCGCTTTCGCCTCAGCCACACTTCGTGAATTAGCTTTTAGATAACGAGGTGTACGAAAGATTGCATCGAAGATACTGTACTTATCTCGTCGATACATTCCAGTTAACACATTATCTAGAACACTGACGCGTTCAAATAGGTGAGGAATCTGGAAGACGCG
>JBILXJ010000118.1:0-3036 GCA_044378655.1 Candidatus Planktophila sp.
GGGGGCTACAACGTGGTTATAGCTGATTTACGCGCTCAAAAAGTGATAAATATCGATGATTTATATGGTGAGATAAATTCAGGTCTACAGGAACTTGGCCCCGCTTGGACTCCTTTTACCTATCAAAAGTGATTGAATTTGGCTCATGAAGATCACTTCTTGGAATATTCAGCATGGTGAAGTTTATGCCGCTGGTACCGAAGTGAATCGGAGTGCCGAAATTCAGCGAACCGTTGCAGCTTTCAATTGTGATGTGCTGGTTTTGCAGGAAGTCGATCACTTAAATGAGCGAAGTAATTTAGAAGAACAGACTATAGATTTTGCCGAAATAATCGGAGCAGAGCATTGGGCATTTGCGCCTTCGGTTTGGCGCAAAGAGGAAGAATGGCTCGATTGGCCAAAGTCACAGAGTTCAGATTTTCCGGGATTAATTACTAAAACTTCTCCTTCTGTTCAGCCTGGTTATGGCATCAGCATAGTTTCTAAGCTGCCAGTCATTAAGTGGGAACGCAAAGAACTCTCAAAAGCTCTCATCGGATGGTGGCTTCCGTTTACTTCAGATGGGGTAACCAAGAAGCATTGGGTCAATGACCACGCACGCAATGCACTCGCTGCTTATCTTGAAGATGGAACCGTAATAATTAACTCTCATCTTTCGTGGGAACCAATTTTTCGCAATCTGCAGTTAAGCCAACTAAAACGTTGGGCTAATAAAATTGCTAAAAATAAATCTTTGAGAGTAATAATCGTGGGTGATTTAAACATTTCAAATAGCTTTGACGAATCAGTGAACTCGTTTCGTTGGCGTTCATTAGTTAAACAATTAACTTTTCCAGTCTGGAAACCAGATCGCCAGATCGATCATTTCCTTGCACGACCAGGTACCAAAGCAAAATTAGAACCTACTGTGGCGAGCAAAATTAGCGATCACTTGCCAATCTCAATTACGCTTCAATAACCACAATCTTTATTAACTTAACTTTTGCCAAATAGCGCAACTCAGATGCCTGATGCGTGACCTTCACAACGAGGGTCTGACCCGAATGCAAAAGTACCGTTGGCCAGAACTTCCATAAGTTGCACTGAAGATCCGTGCCCCCATGGTGCAAGAGCTACAACTTCGTGGCCTTTAGCTCGAAGCTCTTCAAATACGCTGACAGAAACGCGGTCTTCGATCTGCAGAACGCCAAGGCCTGATTCTTCAGCAGAACTAAGTCCGGGCGCGTTTAAATGCTGCCAACGTGGGGCTTCGACCGCTTCTTGAACATTGAGCTTTAGATCAATCACATTCGCTAGTAACTGCAGATTGGTCTGTACCTGAATATTCGCACCCGGTGTTCCGCCCACCAGATACAAAGAGCCATCGGGGCGTACCGCGGTAAATGCATTAAGAGTGTGTGCTGGTCGCTTTCCTGGTGCGATCACATTTGGCGAAGTTGGGTCTAATGAGAACCCAGTCAAACGGTTATTAAGCAAAATTCCAGTCTCGGGAATAACCCACGAGCTACCAAAGCCATGAAAGACCGATTGAATCCACGAAACAGCATTGCCTTCTGAATCTGAAACTAAAAAGTAAGTGGTGTCGCTTCCTTCATTTATCGGTGCGATGTCAACACCTGCAGTGTCCATCGAGATCGCACTTACACGCTGATCAATATGGCTCTTTGAAAGAATTCGCTCGGTGTTTACCGCGGCAAATTCGGGGTCACCGATAATTTGGTTTCGGTCGGCAAAACCAACCTTCTTGGACTCAACCCCAATATGAATTCGATCAGTTTCAGAAAGCGCTGCAAGATCAAATCGTTCATTGATCAAGAGTTCTTCCATCAAAATCATGCCTTGAGTTGGGGGCGGCTGTCCGTAAATTGTGAAGTCGCGATACTTAACCGAGAGCGGATCTAAAACTCGAGTGGTGTGTGCTTTCAAATCTTCGGAACTAAACCAACCAGCTGAACCTTTCACAAGTTGTGCCGCGATTCGGCCCTCGTAGAAAGCGGAGCGACCTTCGGCTGCGATTTCCTTAAGTGAGCGAGCCAAATCTTTTTGAACTACCAGATCCCCGATTTTTACCGTGACATCAATTCCCATATTGGCAAACATTTGGGTATCAGGAGCAATCGCCAGGTGCGCTTTTATACGGTTAACAAAGCCCGCATTTGCCGGGAATCCGTTTTCCGCGTACTCAATTGCCTGAGTTAAGAGTTGAGCAAAAGGCAGCTTTCCATAGCGTTTATGCGCTTCAAACCAGGTAGAAACTAGCCCAGGAACGGTTCCAGATTTGTATCCGTGAAGTGGAATTCCGTCCGGATAGTTTTCAATTGTTGCTGCATGTGAACCTTCGCCGCTTCCGTTGAATGCGAGATTACTTTTGGTGGCACTGTGATGAGTTACGAGAAATGCATCTCCACCCAAATGTGATGCACCAGGTTCGACAACGCAGATAACAGCGCTAAGCGCAATCGCGGCATCAATAAATGAGCCACCATCTTTAAGAACTGCAATCGCAGCACTGACAGCTAATGGCTGACTTGCCGCAGCTCCACCGTTACGAGCGTAGACAACACTGCGTCCGGTCTGCATCCTTAGTTGCCCGGGCTCACAGTCGACATATTGAAATCTTTGATAACCATCGGTGGTACAGACATGCTGGTCACATCGCCTGCCCATTCGCGTGGTTGAGTCCATTCAGTTGCACCCGCATGAGCGATGCGTGAAAGTGCACTAACTGGTGAATCATTCCAGCGGAAGTTATTTGTGGCTCCTTGTACTTCGCCATTTTTCACGTAGTAAACGCCATCTCGCGTTAAACCAGTTAGCAGTAAAGAATTTGGATCAACCATGCGGATGTACCACAGCGTTGTCAGAAGCAATCCGGTATCAACCTTCTTTACTAGGTCTTCTAGATTTCCTCTGCCATTATCAACGCTCATGATTAAGTTATCGCCCATTGGCGTATACGGAAGTGAAGTTATCTTTGCACTCGCTCTAGTCTGAACCAGAGATTGCAAAACACCATCCTTGATCCAATCAACTTGA
>JBILXJ010000132.1:0-2675 GCA_044378655.1 Candidatus Planktophila sp.
AGTGACCGGCAAGCATTGCGCCAAAGCCCATCGACATATCGAGCAACTTGCGACCATCAACATCGGTCATGTAGGCGCCTTGCGCTGAAGCGATAGCAATTGGGTATGGATCCCAGTGCTGGAAGCTAGATGGCACGCCCATAGGCATGCTCTCACGAGCGACCACATTTTCGATTTCGGATTTACCGGTGCCATCTTTGAAGCGAGCCCATTCTTGGTCTAGCAGAGCGGCAACTCGGGTTGTAGAGACTGGCTTTGATGTAGCAGGAACAGATCTAAACGTTTGCGGATGATTCGCAGTGGTTTTCATTTTTTGCGCTTTCGACTTCAAGACGATCCTGAAGCCCCTAGCGCCTTACTCCCAACAAATTTTGTTACTTGGGAAGTTTAGCCGTTTATAACTTTTAAGCAACGGGGAGGCTAATTCATGCGTGGTTTATCGCGTGTTTTCATAGATTTAACTCGATTTATATAGGATCGCGATATGACTAACACCCTTAAAACACGTAAGAAACTAAGCATCGGCGCTTTTGCCGTTGTCACTTTGCTAGCGGTAACCATGGTTACCCCAATCGCACAGGCAAATGTTGTTTATTCAACTCCTAGTGCTCCGACAAATGTCACCTCTTATTTAACAACTCGCGGAGTTGTTGTTAAGTGGACACCATCTGCAACTGCGACCCCTGCAATCACGCATTACGTGGTTTCGGCTGGCTCAGGTTCATGTCCAATTTTGGTTCCCGTTACTTCACATAGTGTTGTAACAATGCCAGTAGTTGTTGGTCAACCTGGTGGAACTCCGGTTGTACAAGCAGTTAACGCATACGGTTTTTCTGCAGCTGCTAAGTCAAATAAGTCTTACACAGCTGAACAATTAGCTAAAGCAGCTTCTGCATCGAACATTAAGTCGGTTCAGGTGCTACAACTTAGCGACTTGCACGGAGCAATCGAAGCTAGCGCATCAAATATTGGTGCTGCTGTATTAACAACAGCTTTTGCAAATGATCGTAAGAATGCTGCCGCAACAATCACGCTTTCATCAGGTGACAATATTGGCGCTGCACCACCAATTTCTACTGAGTTTGAAGAAATGTCAACTATTGAATCTATGAACTTAATGAAGTTCGATGCTTCAACATTTGGAAATCACGAACACGATCGCAACTTGGCACACGTGCAAAAGGTAATCGGCGCATCTGATTTCCAGTGGGTTGTTTCAAACTATGGTGACTCATCCCTTGCCGTGCTGAAGTCAGGCACTAAGGCTGCTAAGAGCTTCACCATCATCGATCGAGGCGGCGTGAAGATCGGCATCGTTGGCTCAAATACTGACACCACTATCGAACAAGTATTCCCAGGCAACCTGGATTACATCGATGCATCTGGAGTCAAGCAGACAATTCAGATTCAACCAGGCGTAACCGGAATCAACGCAGCAATTGTGGCAGCCAAGAAAGCTGGCGCAGATCTAGTTGTTGCAGTGATTCACCAAGGTTGGTCTGAAAATGCTGGTGGAGTTGCCTCAGGAATTCTAAATGAAATGGCGCTTCAAATTAAGGGTGCAGCTGCTATTTACGGCGGCCACAGCCACCAGACATTCGCCACACTTGTTCCTGGAACTCAAAGAGTTTTTGGAACTTTGGTTGGTCAAACTTTAAATGCTGGTGCTGAATACACTCGATCACAAATCTGTGTTAATACTGACACCGATAAAGTGATTGGTTCTTCAATTGAAGTCATCAAGAAGGCAGCAATTTCAACAGTTGCAGCTGATGCAACTGCGGCAGCGCTAGTTAAGAAATACAAGGATCAACTAACTAGCAAGCTAGATGTGAAAATTGGTTCTGTTTCTGGCACCTTCCCACGCGGTGGAACTCCAGCAGTTGAACGCTCAGGTGAAAACCCAATGGGTATTTATATTGCTGACCTACTTCGCGCAAAGTACAAGACAGACTTCGCGTTAACTAATGGTGGCGGTATCCGCGATACCTTCCCAGCCAAGACATATGTGCCAGTAGATAAAACCTTAGTTCGTACTGGTACAGGTGCACTTGATGTAACACTTGGTGATGCGCTAACTGTTTACCCATTCGGTAACCAGGTTGCAACAACAGTTGTTACTGGTGAGAATCTATGGAAAGCACTTGAAAATGGCGTGGGTGGAAACTACCCAGGCGATGGTCGCTTCCCACAAATCTCTGGATTCAAATTCACCTTTGATCCAACTAAGGCAGTCGGAAGCCGCATCGTTTCGGTAACTAAGAACGATGGAACTGCAATTGCCAAGGATCAAACTGTTTACACCTTAACAACTCTGGACTTTATTATTTACGGTGGTGACGGGTACCTCAATGTATTCTCGCCAACAAAAGCCCAAGTTAGGGACGCACTTCTAGATGTATTCGTTAATGCACTAAAGGCAGATATGGCCGCTGGAAAGGTCACTCAACTCCCAGCACTTGATGGTCGTGTTAAGAAAGTTTCTTAACAGTAAAAGAACTACTTAAAGGTCAGGGGCACATCCAAACGGGTGTGCCCCTGATTTATTTTTACGCGATAAACTCTCCTTCTATGAGTCCGCAAGCGGAAAAACCCACGATTATCCTGGCTACCAGTAATGGTGTCGGAATGGGCCATCTTGCTCGTGCCAGTGCGATTGCCCTTGAACTAAAGGA
>JBILXJ010000119.1:0-3018 GCA_044378655.1 Candidatus Planktophila sp.
CCATTGCCAACTGAAATCTAGTTTTTCCAGATCTATCTAGGCGTTATCAGTTCTTGGGAAAACTACTTCATCCAAAATCAAAATAATTGCTGCGGCAACTGGCACCGCTAAGAGACCACCAACTAAGCCCAATAGCGATGAACCAATAAGCGCGGAAATAATAGTTACTGCGCCAGGCACCGAAAGCGTCTTCTTCATGATGCGCGGTGTAATTAGATAGTTTTCAATCTGCACGTAGAGCACATAGACCAAGAACGCTACTAGCCCGACAGTCACTGATTGAGTGAGCGCAACTAAAGTCACTACGGTGCAGCCAATAAAGTGGCCGATCAACGGGATCAATCCACAGACCAAAACGGTCATTCCAAGTGCGATAGGTGATGGAATTCCGAGAGCCATTGAGAGTAAGAATGTGAAGATTCCAGCCATAACTGCGATGGTTACTTGGCTGCTAACGAATGAACCAACTCGCGAAATGATTGCCTCAGTTAGTGCGCCAACACGTGGTCGACGAGATGCTGGAGCAAGACGTAATCCCAGTTTGATCATCTGCGGCAAGGAAGTTAAGAAGTAGAGCGTTAAAACTAAAATAGTTAGGGCCGCAAAAGTTCCAGATAGAAATGATTTTCCAACGCCAACAACTCCACCAAATGTGGTCAGAAGAAGTTTTCCATCTGAAGTACGTGCCGAAATTTCACGTTGTAAAGTATCAAGCAATCCGTATTGATCGTTGAGTCGCATAAATAAAGCATTAGACTTTAAATCTTCAATCAATGATGGCGCTTGACTGATTAAGTTCGTGCCTTGTGAGACAACTGGTGGCACCACAATGAAAGCAAAGAACACCACAAATAAAATAACTGAGACAAATATTGCAGCAACTGAATTGGTGCGAGATAAGCCACGACGGCGAAGAGCTTCGACCGCTGGGTTTAAGCCAGTTGCCAAGAAGAGCGCGATTAAAATCAAGACAAAAATCTGCGAAGCGCTGGCAAGTGCTCGCATTAATACAAATGCAGAGAGTGCGCCGATCGTTGCAATGAAGCCAAAATAAAATGGGTGTGATTTGTTAATTGGGTCACCTAGAACGCCCATATCGGTGTTAATTACCTTAGGGTCACCTGCAACAACTTTTTTAATTCGCTTACTTATCGCCATGTGTTCAAGTGTAATTGCCTAAGATGAGCCCATGACCTTACGAATCACTGGCTTTGGCGAAGAGATCGCCGCCATCTCGGGTCTGCCTTGGAATCAGCCGCTAGAGCAATGGCCCGAGGATCCAGCTCTCGCGGAAAAGCGCGGTATTTCGCGCCACATCGTTCGCCTGATCCGGGTGAATGATGAACCAGACTCTGAGATCTATGCGGTGAAAGAGACAGTTTCTGAGTTCGCCAATCGTGAGTACTCCGCCTTGCGTGAACTTCGCCGGCTGCAAGCACCTAGCGTCGATCCAATTGCCGTAGTAGAAGGACGCAAAGATACAAATGGCGAAGAGTTGCCATGTGCTTTGGCTACCCGCTTCTTGCCTTACTCGCTGCCGTATCGAGTGGTTTTATCAGGCGCTTTATCTCCGCATGACATTTTAAACATGGCAAATGCTTTGGCACTCTTGCTAGTTCGATTGCACCTGCTCGGATTTTGGTGGGGTGACTGTTCGCTTTCAAACACTTTATTCCGCCGCGATGCTGAAGGTTTTGCTGCCTACTTAGTCGATGCCGAAACAGGTGAGTTTCAAAAAACTTTAAGTGATGGCCAACGCGAACATGATTTAGAAATTGCTCATTTCAATGTCGCTGCCGAACTAGAAGACTTAGCTTTATCTGGCGTGCTTTACCCTGGCATGGACCCAGTTCGCGCAAGTGAAACCGTTATGAAAAGATATCGACGACTCTGGGCCGCACTACGCGACCCACAATCACTTGACCCAACTGATCGCCGCGCGGTTGAACGCGCAATGCGCCAACTACACGATTTAGGTTTTGCCGTTGAAGAAGTTTCAATTGCCATCGATGGCGATAACAAAGTATTGAAGTTCCAACCTAAGCTAGTTGCGGCCGGGTACCACACCAATCGCTTACGCGAATTAATGGGCCTAGAAACCGAAGAGCTTCAAGCAAAACGAATTTTGGCATCTTTTGACCGCTATCGTGCTCGCGAGGGCTCTGCTTCTGCAACCGTTAATGAAACAGCTTTTAAATGGCTAACTGAAGTTTTCAATCCGATAGTTAATTCAGTACCGGCCGAACATCTAGGTCGAGTCGAACCCGCCCAGTTATTTCATGAAGTCCTCGAGCACCGTTGGTACTTAAGTGAAGCTGCGGGCCATGATGTGGGCCTAGATTTTGCCTGTGAAAGCTATATTTCAGGCGTTCTGCCTTATCGGCGCGATTCTGGCATCGAGTTAGTGGAATGATTAAGTAATGAGTTTGCCACCTAATTTTGGTCGAGCCGTAGATTTGAGTTCGCTGACCAAGCCTGCCCAGGCGACAAACGCGATTGCCTCAAACTACGAAATTACGGCTGAGAATTTTGCAGCTAATGCGGTTGAACTTTCGCGCACCAAGCCAGTGATTTTATTGGTCTGGTCACCTCGCAGCCCAGAGTCAATGACCACTCTTGAGACTCTTAGTAAATTAGAAACTGGTGCCAATGGTGCTTGGGCTTTGGGCAGCATCAATGCTGATACCCAACCTCAAGTGGCGCAAGCGCTGCAAACGAAAAGCGTGCCGTATGCAGTCGCCTTGATTGCCGAGCAACCGGTGCCGCTTTTTGATCAGAGTTATCCAGAAAATCAAATTAAAATGGTTATTGATAAAGTTTTAACTCTCGCTGCAGAACAAGGTATTGGTAGCGCACCTGTTGAAACTATCGAACCTGAAGAAGATGAAGCGCTTGCCGCACTTGAGGCAGGTCAATACGAGATAGCTCGCGCTGCATACCAAAAATTATTAAGTCGCAAACCAAATGATTCTCTAGCTAAGTTAGGTTTAGCCCAAACCGAATTACTGATCCGAACTG
>JBILXJ010000120.1:0-2987 GCA_044378655.1 Candidatus Planktophila sp.
TTACAACTGGTTCTAGCCCACCGATATTTGCAGGTGCTGGGAAATCTAGAACTGGTTCGCCTTTAAGCGCGCCTTTCATGAAAGCTGCCCAGATGCGCGCTGGGAAAGTTCCACCAGTAAGTGAAGTTAAGCCACCGATACCGTTGAGTGATTGCGATGCATTGTCGCGAAAGAGTGCAACAGATGCTGCCAGTTGCGGGGTGTAGGCACTAAACCAGGCCGATGCATTTGATTGGCTGGTTCCAGTTTTTCCAGCAGCTGGGCGGCCAAGTCTTAGCGCTGCTGCACCGGTTCCGCTAGTTACAACTTTTTTCAATGAATAAGTTAGGTCAGCCATTACATCGGCTGCGAAAACTTCTTGAGTTTGTGGTTTGCCTTCGTAAAGCACACCTTTATTGGAACCCAACACTTGGCTAACTAAATATGGTTTGGCATAAATTCCATTGGCCGCAAAAGTTGCGTAAGCACTGGCAACATCGATTACATGTGGGCTAGCTGCGCCGAGTACAACTGATGGTGTTGGCATCATGGCAACAGATTCTGGGATTCCGGCACGTCTTGCCGCATCAACAACGTTATCTGGACCTACTCGGATTCCGAGCGGAACAAAGACGGTGTTTATTGAATGGGCCATGGCATTTAGCATTGAGGTCTGGCCCCAACCTTCATTTCCATAATTGGAAACTACATATGGTTTTCCGGCATCATCAAAAGTTTGTGGGCTATCGCCATTCCACATTGAAGTAAGCGGAATTCCTTGTTCAAGCGCCGCAACAAATGCAAATGGTTTAAAAGTAGAACCAGCTAGTGCGATTGATTGAGTAGCATCATTTAATTGCCGCGCCAAATAGTCTTTTCCACCATACATCGCAATGATTTCACCAGTTCCGGGGCGAATTGCGACTAAACCAATATGCATATTATCTGGGGCATTGGCAGGGGATTGCTTATTGACGGCATCGACTGCAGCTTGCTGTGCTTTCTGAACTAGCGTGGTTTTAACAACTAAGCCACCAACCATAATTTGATCTTCAGTAAACCCAAATTTAATTAAATCTTTACGAACCGCTTCAATAATGTGGCCCTTTGGTCCGCTGAGCGAACCAGATGTTGCACGGGGTGCGATATATGGAATCTTAAGTTTGGCTGCTGCTTTCTCGGTTAGCCAACCTTTTTCGGTCATACCTTTTACTACATAGGCAAATCGACTCTCAAGTCGCGGGCGATTGTCTTTATTAAATGCTGGATCATATAAACCTGGTGAGCGCAGGATCGAGGCCAAGACCACTGCTTGTGAAACTGAGAGTTGATCTACGGTGCGATTGAAATACTGCTGTGATGCAGTTTGCACACCGTAAGAACCGCGACCGAAATAAATTGTATTTAAGTAGTTCTCTAGAATTTCGTCTTTAGAAAGTTGGTTCTCTAGTTTAATTGCAATTACTAATTCTTTAATTTTTCTCTGAATCGTTCGCTCTGAAGTAAGAAATGCAGTCTTCGCATACTGTTGCGTAATCGTTGACCCACCGCGGCCGTTTCCGAGTGTCAAGATGTTATCTATTACGGCTTGGGTTAAACCTTTTACGCTAAATGCTTTATTGGTGTAGAAGTTGCGATCTTCGGCTGCCATCACCGCTTCGCGTAGATGTAACGGAATTTTCGTGAGTGAAACAATGGTTCGGTTTTGCGCACCGATGCGGCCAATTTCTTCGCCATTGGCATACTGAATAATTGTGGCCTGGCTATTTACATATGCATTTGGATCTGGAATTGAGACCGTGAAATAAGCAATCGCAAATAAAGTCGAGCCGGCTACGAATCCAAAGCCGCCCAGGAAGATGGCAGCCCTGATAAATAACCTTTTCGAGAGCTTAAATGCCATGGTTTAAGGCTACCTGTTAAGCCCAGTCACTATCTTCAAGAGTTCGGGTGTAACGGGGTGGTTTACGCTCAAGTCCGTCGCCCAGAACAAATGAGACGCAGAGATGGTTCCAGGAACAATCGCGACAAACTTCAACTATATAAACCCGAAACTCGCCATATTCTTTTTCCATTTGGCGCAACTCTTCGGCATTTTTAATGCGACCTGAGTATTGGCCGAGTTGATCACCAAAGGTGTACATAAGCTCAACCATTGAAACATGTTTGCAAACAGGGCAGGGGCGAGTGGTTTTAACGCCATGGAATTTGGCTGCGCGCATCAAATATGGATCTGCATCACAAGCATTGACCGTGCCTCGAAAGAGCGCTGCCAAAGTGGCGCGCTTATCGAGTGAATAGTCGATGAACGAGCGTTGCGATTTCATTAAAGCTAAGAATAAAGGGTCTTAAGTAACTACGCTTGCCAATATGAATTTCTGGCAGCTGTTAAGGCACCCGCGGTTATCGCGGCTGCTATTAGTGCGCTGGATTGGCCAAGGCACCGACGGCATTTTTCAGGGGGCACTTGCTACCTTTGTTCTTTTCTCGCCGGAACGCCAAGCAAGTGCTTTGAGTGCCGCTTTGGCATTTGCAGTTGTGCTTCTTCCGTATTCAATTATTGGGCCCTTTGTCGGAACGGTATTGGATCGGGTTTCTAGACAACGAGCTCTATTTATCTCTAATTTTTCGCGCGCATTAGATTTAATTTTGATTGCGCTCTTGGTTTTCACGGGTCGTACCGGGTTAGAACTTACAGTCTTGGTTTTGATCGCCTTTGGTCTTAACCGTTTAATTCTGGCTGCGACATCTGCCGGCTTACCTTTATTAGTTGATCAACCAAATTTAATTTCGGCAAACGCAATGGCGGTTACTGGCGGTTCGGTCTTTTTAGTTCTAGGTGGTGGCTTAGGCCTAGGGCTACGCGAACTACTCGACTCGGTGGCAACTGCAGATCATGTCGATGCTTATTTAATTATTGCGGCGAGTTGTGGCTATGCGCTGGCTTCAACAATGGCGCTGCGTTTACGCAAATTAGAAATTGGTCCATTAGAACATGAACGCAAACC
>JBILXJ010000121.1:0-2976 GCA_044378655.1 Candidatus Planktophila sp.
AATGGATGCAGGTAACTGAGAAGTGGCTAAAAAGTAAGAGGCTTTAACTAAATCTGCACACCGATGTATTTAGTTTGCAGGAACTCGTGAATTCCATCGAAGCCACCTTCGCGACCTAAACCAGATTGCTTAACGCCGCCGAATGGGGCAGCTGGGTCAGAAATTACGCCCTTGTTAATCGCAACCATTCCAGATTCCATGGCTTCGGCCGTGCGAAGCGCACGAGCTAAGTCACTCGAGAACACGTAACTAATCAGTCCGAACTCGGTGTCATTAGCCAGCGCAATTCCTTCGGCATCGGTATCAAAGATAACGACTGGGGCCACTGGGCCAAAGATTTCGTGGTTCAGAATTGGGTTGTCTTTAGCCACTGAGAGCACGGTTGCTGGGTAGAAAGCGCCTACGCCATCGGGGGTTATACCGCCGGTTTCGACCTTGGCGCCAGCTGCGATTGATTGATCAACTAATTCAGCGATCTTGTTGCGTTCCTTGACCGAAACGCTGGCACCTAAAGTTGTGGTGGCATCAGTACCGCGACCAACAACAAATGCTGACATTGATTTAGTTAGCTCAGCAATAAATTTATCGGCAATTGGTCGTTGCACGTAAATGCGGTTCGCAGAAGTACATGCAGCACCGCCATTACGCATCTTGGCAAATAACAGTTGTGGAATTGTCACTGCAAGGTCGGCGTCATCGTGCACGATAACTTGGGCGTTTCCGCCAAGTTCCATTGAACATCGAATCACTCGATCAGCAGCTTCTTTAAGAAGAACGCGACCAACTTCAGTTGAACCAGTAAAAGATAAGTTCTTAACACGTGGGTCGTGCAGCATCTTAGAAATCGCTGGCCCAGTTTTCTCTGGAATAACTAAATTCAAAACACCCTTAGGTAATCCAGCGCGTTCCAAAATATCAACAATGTGCATTGCAGTTAGTGGAGTTTCAGTTGCTGGTTTTAAAATCATGGTGCAGCCTGCAGCAATTGCTGGACCGATTTTGCGAGTTGCCATTCCGGCTGGGAAATTCCAAGGTGTAATTAAAATTGATAAACCAATTGGTTGATGAGTAACTAAAATTCGTTTGTCACCACTTGGTGACATGCGGAAATCACCTGGTGTGCGAACTGTTTCTTCAGCAAACCAACGGAAAAATTCTGCGGCATATGTCGCTTCGCCGCGAGCATCAGGCATTGCTTTGCCATTTTCGCGCGAGATCAACGTTGCAATTTCTTCAATCTCGGCGGTCATGATTTCAAATGCTTTGCGCAGAATTTCCGAACGGAATCGTGGCGCAGTCGCAGCCCACTCAACAGCTACAGCATCGGCGGCAGCAATCGCGGCCTCACATTGCGCATCATCGGCAATCGCTACTTGGGCAATTACCGAACCATCGCTCGGGTCAGTCACGGCAACCGTGCTTGCACCCGGCACCCACTGGCCATTTATATAGAGTTGTGTGCGCATAGGGAGAGCATAACAATCTAAGATAGAGCCTCTAACAAGGAGTAAAAGTGCCTAAGTCTTGGACTGATGGAGCCCCAGCCCCGGTTGCGCTTCAAGATCACGCGCACCTGCGCGACCCGCTTACCTACAAGATAAAAAGACGTTTCTTGGGAAAGCCTCTTAACCGCCATTCTTTGGGCAATCAAAGATTAAACAAGAAGTATGCCTTTGGAATCTTGTCATCCGATTGCATCTCGTCTTCAGCTTATGGTGGAGAGCAAATTTTATTGGCTTTGATTCCTGCATTTGGCTTGGCTGCATTCACAATTTTCCCACCAATGGTTGGCGTAATTTTATTAATGTTGCTGATAATAACTTTTTCATACCGCGATGTAATAAATACTTACACGCAATCGGGTAGTGCTTATATTGTTGCAAGAGAAAATTTTGGTCGCGTTGTCTCTCAAGTAGCTGCAATTGAACTTATGTTCGGCTACATAATTACTGTGGCAATTCAATCTGCTGCAGGCGTTGCTGCAATAATTTCTACTTTCCCTGAGATAAATTCTTACAAGATACAACTTACATTATCGATAATTGTGCTTCTAACATTCGTTAACTTAAGAGGCGTTAAAGAAGCAGGTCTAATTTTTGTTATTCCTTCTTATCTGTTTATGGGATCTATGCTGGTAGTTTTCATCTTTGGTATTTATAGATATTTCACTGGATCACTTGCTCAATACTCTCTTGAAACTGAAGGTTTAATCGCAATTGGTGAGCCACAAGGACTGCTTTCGGTGGCTGCAATTTTGCTAATTTTGAAAGCGTTTGCAAATGGAAGCGCATCATTAACTGGCATTGAGGCAATTTCCGATAGCGTTCCGCTTTTTAAATCTCCTGAACATAAGAACGCAAGAAAAGTTTTAATGTTGATGAGTGCAACACTTGCTGCTTTGATTGCCGGAATAGCATGGCTGGCAAAAGAAACTCAGGCAGTTCCTTATGCTGATGGGACTCCAACGCTTATCTCGCTAGTGGCCAAAGCCTCATTAGGTGAAGGAATTTTAGGCTCGGTCTTGTTTGTTACAACACAACTTGGAACCATGCTTATTCTATTTGCAGGCGCTAATACTTGTTTTAGTGCATTTCCTAACATGATTAACAATGTCGCTAACGATGGTTACCTGCCGCGCCGATTAACTCAAAGAGGGCATCGATTAGTTTTTTCAAATGGAATTCTTTTCATTGCTGGCGGTGCAGCGTTGCTCGTTCTCATAACTCAAGCGAGTATCACGATTTTGGCGGCCATCTATGCTCTCGCTGTATTTATCGGATTTACCTTAACTGGTGCTGGTATGACAAAGAAATCCATCAAAGACGGCTTAGGAAAAGGTCGCACTTTATTGCATGGTATTTCAGCCACAATTGCAGCTTTCACAGTAATAGTTCTGTCACTCTTAAAATTTGCTGAAGGTACTTGGATTGTGGTCGTGGGAACTCCATTAGTTGTTCTACTAATGTTGAAATTTAA
>JBILXJ010000141.1:0-10373 GCA_044378655.1 Candidatus Planktophila sp.
TGGCAACTGCAGATCATGTCGATGCTTATTTAATTATTGCGGCGAGTTGTGGCTATGCGCTGGCTTCAACAATGGCGCTGCGTTTACGCAAATTAGAAATTGGTCCATTAGAACATGAACGCAAACCGGCATCACTAACGCAAGGTTTTGTTGAACTTCGTGAAGGTTGGAAATTTCTTGGGGTTCATGTTGATGCAATGCGCGGAATTATCGCTAATGGTTTTCAACGCGGTGGTTTAACGGCACTCACCTTGGTTGGTTTGATGTTAGAACGAAATACTTTTAATGACCCTAATAAACCAGATGAAGGGTTATCTGGTTTAGCTTTAGCATTTTCAATTGCTGGTATTGGGATTGTTTTAGGCGCACTTATCGCGCCTTTTGGCGTTAAAAAATATGGTCGACATAAGTGGATGAGAACCATGATGTTCTTAAGTGTTCTTGGTCCGCTACCACTAGCAATTTGGGGAACGGAGCCGACTTTATTTCTAGCTGCGTTTTTAACCAGTTTGTTTGGACAGAGTTTCAAAGTAACCAATGACGCACTTGTACAGTCAAAAATTAACGATTACTACCGCGGTCGTGTTTTTGCTGTTTACGACGTTTTGGTTAATGCTGCAATTGTCAGTGGTGGTGTGATTGCCGCGCTCTTGTTATCTGACTCTGGTCAGGGTTGGCAAGTGCCGACTTTGGTTTCAGCTATCTACTTAATTACCGCAACCCGGTTGTTACGACCTGGAAAATTTCTCCCACCAAGCAAGTAACTCTTTTGTGGCGATTTCTTCACCAAGTGGGCCACGTTCTAACCGCAGTTCAAGTAAGAAGTCGAGTGCTTTTCCAACCGTTGCCGATGGTTTTAAGTTCAGCAATTGCATAACGGCGGCACCATCTAAATCAGGGCGAATTTTATTTAGCTCTTCGGCTTCCATAAGTCGATCAATGCGAGCCTCTAAAGATTCATAGGCGCTGGCTAGTCGTTCAGCCTTACGCACATTACGTGTCGTGCAATCAGCCCGCGTTAATACATGTAAATGGACCAATAAATCGCCTGAATCACGCACATATCGGCGCACTGCTGAGTCAGTCCATTCGCCATCGCCATAACCATGGAAACGAAGATGAAGAGCGGTAAGAGTTTCAACAGATTCGACTACGTCGCTGGAATAACGCAGTTTCTTAAGTCGTTCGCGAGCCAAACGAGCGCCCACAACTTCGTGGTGGTGGAAAGAAACTCCGCCGCCTTCAATTAACGCGCGAGTTTTAGGTTTTCCAATGTCGTGCAACAAAGCAGCAAGCCTAATGATTAAGTTAGGCCCACCTAGGCGTTCCTCTTGCGCAATTGCTTGTTCCAAAACAGTTATTGAATGTTCATAAACATCTTTATGGTGATGGTGTTCATCAATTTCTAACTTTAACTTTGGAATTTCTGGAATCACTAGTGCAGCTAACCCAGTATCAACCATGATAGAAATACCGCGACGTGGGTTATTAGACATTAACAATTTAGTAAATTCATCACGAATACGTTCTGCTGAGACAATTGAAATGCGCGAAGCCATATCTTGCATTGCAGAGAGTGTTGATTCTTCGATTTCGAAATTTAATTGGCTAGCAAAACGAGCAGCACGCATCATGCGCAATGGGTCGTCAGAGAAAGATTGTTCGGGTGTAACCGGGGTGCGCAAAATTTGTTTTGCTAAATCGGCTAGTCCATTAAATGGATCTATGAACTCAGGTGTCGCAGTAGTTAGTTCAAGTGCCATGCAATTAACTGTGAAATCTCGACGTGATAAATCACCTGCAATATTGTCGCCAAATTCAACTTCTGGTTTACGACTTTCCGGATCATATTTATCGCTGCGATATGTTGTTACTTCAACTGTTGTATCGCCGCGCTTTGCTGCGACAGTTCCGAATTCAATTCCGGTATCCCAAATATTTTCGCCCCAGATTTTTAGAATCTTTTTGCTCTCTAGTGGCAGTGCATCTGTCGTAAAATCTAAATCGTTTCCTAAGCGCCCTAAAATTGCATCGCGAACCGGCCCGCCTACTAGCGCCAACTTGTAGCCAGCCGATTTATAGGCAGCGGCCAGCGAACTGGCTAGCGGGGCGCGTTCGATCAGCGAGCGAATAGCTATTTCGCCTGCGGCACCTAATGGACTCGTCACAATAGGTAAGGCTAGAGGACTACCCTTGCTCCATGACCCCGGCACCTAGTGCGGGCAGCGAAGGTACGAAGAAAAAGCGGAGACGTAGGCGTCCCGCCAATCGCGCCCCACAAGCAGTTATTAACTCAACCGATGGCGCTACGCCTGCTCCAAAAGCGCCAGTTAAAAAGAACCCTGAGCGTCGTCCTTATGCCAAACGAGTCGATGAAGTTAGCGCTGGCGGTTTGGTAATCGATTTCTCCGGAACTCGCGGGCTCTTAATAGGTCGTATTGATCATAAAGATGCCAGTCGCGAACGTTTACTTTGGTCGCTACCAAAAGGACATATTGAGGCGGGTGAAACTCCAGAACAAGCTGCTATCCGTGAAGTCCAAGAAGAAACCGGCATAACTTCAGAGATAACTAAATCTATCGGCGTCATTGATTTTTGGTTTATGGCTGGCGGTAAACGCATTCACAAGACCGTGCATCACTTTATTTTCAAGGAAGTCTCTGGTGAATTAACTCCTCAAATTACTGAAGTCGATGAGGTTTCGTGGTTCCCGCTCTCTGAAATTGTTGAGCGGTTGGCATACCCCGATGAAAAGAAATTAATCGCTAAGAGTGGCGAGATTTCGATATGAAACGCGTCTGGTTAGTTCTCGCGTTAATTCTTGGTCTGCAATTAACTTATCTTCCAGCACAAGCTCTAGATGCAAAAATTATCAGGTTAGTTACTGAGCCAAATCGTAATTACAGCGGGTTCTTTTATAACGATGATCTGACTCTACGTTTAGCGCCAACCGGTGATCTAGGAAAATTGGTTTTCTATCCTGCTAAGCGCCCTCGTATTTGGGTAGTTGATACCGCCTTTATCGACGATGTAATTGCTATGAAAGATGAATATAAAATTGGTTTGGAAACTGGCGAAAAAATTGATGGTGTTGGTTCCGATGTTGCAACTAATTGGTTAAATCAATTTTCTTTCATTTCTAGTAGTGACCAAGTTGTGGTTCTGCCCTACGGAAATCCGGCCTACCCATTACTGAAGAATTATGCGCCCGGTGAATTGAATTACTACTATTTTCACGCAAATAAGCGTTTGACAACCTTTCTAGCTCGCCCAGTTATTAGCGATAAATTAGGTCAATACAGTCAGGGCAACTTAAAAAGCACCAATGATTTACGTATTGACTACGCCCAGAATCGACGAACGGCAACTACTTTAAGTCGAGTTGTAGATGCCCCCGAACTAACAACTTTACGACTACAACTTGCTCGTTTACTTAACCCCAATATTAATAATGAATTTCGAGCTCGTTTACTGAAGAGCGCTGAAAAAGAAGTTATCCGGTCAGATCGCAAACTAAAGATTGTTTCTGGTCGATATCGCTTAACTTCTGCTTCCGATAAAATCCCTATAACTTTAGTAAATGACTTCAGCACTCCAGTGAAGGTAACTTTGGAACTGCTTCCGCGAAATTCGAGAGTTCAAGTTGCTGGTATTACTGATGTCAGCATCGCTGCAAATTCCAAAATGCAGCTTTTGTTGCCGGTAAATGTAATAACACCGGGCACAGTTACCGTCGCGGCTCGATTAACTGATGCCAAAGGGGTTGCGATCACTAAGTATTCGCAATTAAATTTAAATCTTTCGGTAGTTGATTCAAGGGTGGCCTGGTTTACTTCGAGTGCCGCGGTTTTGCTCTTTGCTGCTGCGACTCTGCAAACCGTTCGTCGAGTGCGACGGAGTAGAAAATGAAACCAGTAGATCTATATCGTGCCTCTAGTGTTATGGCGATTGGCACCATAATTTCGCGAATCACCGGTTTTATCCGTGGCGTTTTACTTGTTGCGGCCCTCGGCACCACTTTGTTAGCTGATGGATACAACGTCGCAAATACAATGCCGAATATTATTTACAACTTAGTTGTTGGTGGCGCGCTAACTGCGATTTTTGTGCCGCAATTAATCCGTTCTTTTTCAGATGAAGATGGTGGTGATGGTTTTGCCTCCCGTTTAGTGACCACAATTAGTACTTTGTTGCTTGGTCTAACTGCAATCGGCATGATTTTTGCCCCGGCTCTGGTTCGTATTTACGCACCTGAATTCAGTACTCCAGGTTTTGAAAATGAATACTCAATAACTGTGGCATTTATGCGCTACTGCTTGCCGCAAATCTTCTTCTTGGGTCTCTATGCGATGTTGGGCCAAGTAGCCAATGCTCGCGGCTCATTTGCGCCCTTAATGTGGGCCCCGATCTTAAATAACTTGGTAGGCGTGGTTCTCTTAGGCGGCTTCCTTTACTACGTTCCAAATATCAGCGCTGACACAATTACCGATACCCAAGTTGCAGTTTTGGGTTGGGGTACAACGCTAGGTGTCGTGGTTCAAGCGCTCGTTTTAATCCCGGTAATCGCCCGCACCAAAATTAAATTGCGATTGAAATTTGGTTTTGCTGGGCTCGGCAAGTCTTTCAAGTTGGCTGGCTGGACTCTGGTCTATGTCTTAATTTCTCAACTTGGATATTTAGTAACGGTTAACGTAGCCACTAGTGCTGCAGTTCGAAGTGCTCAAGAAGGTATTACGCGTGGTGTTGGTTTTACGCCGTATAGCAATGCTTATCTGATTATGTTGCTGCCTTATTCGATCGTCACAATTTCAATAATTACCGCCTTGTTGCCGCATTTATCTAGGTTGGCTATCGCTAAAGATTTTGAAGAAGTTAAATCGCAACTGGTAAGAGCAATTCGCTTAGTTGGAGTTATTACTATTCCAAGCGCTGTTGGTTTAGCTTTCTTTGGCCCACTTATAACTGAGGTTCTCTTCTTTGGAATTAATCGCAGCGATTCCTCTTATATTGGTTACGTTTTATCAGCGCTTAGTTTTGGTTTGATCGCATTTTCAATAAATCTCATTTTGGTGCGCGGGTTCAATGCTTTTGAAGACACTAAGACTCAAGTTGTATCGATCTTTATTATCAACTTGATCGCGGTGGCTCTCTCTTATTTGATTCTAAATACAGTAGAAAATGAATACGTGACTATTTGTTTAGGTTTAGCTTTTTCAATTAGTTACATAATAGGCATCGTAATTACAATTAAATTAATTAAGAAACATGTTGGAAAAATCTATTTTTCACAGTTTATGGGACAACACTCAAAGCTGATCTTGGCCTCTGTAATTGCGATGAGCCCTATGTTTGTGGTCAGCCGCTTTTTTGATTGGCATGGGCCATTAGCGCTGCTTTTGGTCATGTTGGTGAGCACAATTGGCTATTTCTTACTTGCAAAGTTGTTGCGGGTAGCAGAGATTTCAATGATCACCGGGTTGTTGCGCTCTTCACGCCGTAAATTGTCGAATAAGGAATAAAACTGCTTCTAGAAAGGTTATGGTGAAGCCATGAGTGAAGTTGAGAATTTAGTAATCATTGGCTCTGGCCCATCGGGTTATACCGCCGCTATTTATGCTGCGCGCGCGCAATTAAATCCGATGATTTACGAGGGTTCAGTTACAGCAGGTGGTGCGTTAATGAACACCACTGAAGTCGAAAACTTCCCAGGTTTTATCGATGGAATTATGGGTCCAGATCTAATGGACGCTATGCGCAAACAAGCAAAGCGATTCGGCGCGAATTTAATCACTGATGACATTGTCGAGATGGATTTAGCTGGACCGATTAAAACTCTAAAAGATGGTTCTGGAAATACCATTAAAGCTAAATCAGTTATTTTGGCGATGGGTTCGGCTTATCGCGAAATTGGCTTAGAGAATGAAAAGCGTCTCTCTGGTCGTGGTGTCTCTTGGTGTGCAACTTGCGACGGATTTTTCTTCCGCGATCAAACAATTGCAGTTGTTGGTGGTGGTGACTCAGCAGTTGAAGAAGCTACATTCTTAACTAAATTCGCTAGCAAAGTTGTTTTGATTCATCGCCGTGACTCATTGCGCGCATCAAAGATTATGGCTGAGCGAGCTCTCTCTAATCCTAAAATTGAAATGCTTTGGAATACTGAAGTAATTGACGTGCTGGGTGCTGAAAAAGTTGAAGCTCTCTCTCTTAAGAACACCGTTACTGGCGAAGTTTCTAAACGTGATTTCACTGGTTTATTTGTTGCGATTGGTCACGATCCAAGAAGCGAGCTTGTAAAGGGACAAATCACACTAGATGCCGAAGGTTATGTAATTGTCGAAGGTCGTTCGACGCAAACTAACCTCGAGGGCGTTTTTGCGTGTGGCGATTTAGTTGACCACACCTACCGCCAGGCAATCACCGCAGCAGGCACAGGCTGCCAATCTGCGCTAGATGCTGAAAAATTCTTATCGCACCACTAAAGTACCTATATACAAGTATTAAATAAGAAGAAGTAAAAACAAGGAGCAAAAAATGAGCGCAGCAACCCCTGTCACAACTGCAAATTTCGCAGATGTAGTACTTAAGAGCAGCACCCCAGTATTGGTCGATTTTTGGGCTGAATGGTGTGGGCCTTGCCGCGCAGTAGGGCCAATCCTTGATGAAATTGCTAATGAGCATGGCGACAAGATCAAGATCGTTAAGTTAAATACTGACGAAGAATCAGCTATTGCAATCAAGTATGGAATCACATCAATTCCAACTCTTAATGTTTTTGTAAATGGCGAAGTAGTTAAAACAATCATTGGCGCTAAGCCAAAGCCTGCTCTACTTAAAGAACTCGAAGGTTTTATCTAAGCCGTTAATTCCTTAGATCTGCAACTGATATGAAAGAGCTAACGCCAGATGAGGTTCGTTCCTTTCAACAGGGTCGCGGATTAACTGTTACAGGTCTGATTGACGATGTAACTTCGCGCGCTCTAGAAGAAGCGCGATGGAAACTTGGTGATCGCTCACTTCACATCACAACACCTTCGCTAATGCATGGTGACGATGTAGCAACTCTGCAAAATCGATTAGTTGAAATGGGTTTTGATTGCGGTCGAGTCGATGGTATTTATGGGCCGCGCACTTCAGGTGCGGTTAGTGAGTTTCAAAAATCTGTTGGCGTAACTGTCGATGGTAAATGTGGGCCGGCCACAATTATTGCTTTGTTGCGATTGACCACAATTGTTAGTGGTGGCGCCCCCGTTAGATTACGTGAAGATGTTTCACATAAAAATCGTGGGCCAGCGTTGGCAGATAAAATCATTGTGTTAGATCCAAGTAATGGTGGCGAAAGTCGCGGCGTAAGTGGTTTTGGTATTGAAGAAGCTGAGATTGTTTATGACATTGCGCAACGTTTAGAAGGTCGTTTATTGGCTCTAGGGGTTAGCGTTTTTTTAACACGCGGAAAAGATAACTGCCCAACACAACAAGAGCGGGTTGATTTAGCTAATAAAACCTCAGCAGATTTAGTCATTTCTTTTCATGTTGATCGTTATCCAACCGAGAGCGCACATGGCGTGGCAACTTATTATTACGGTAGTGATTTGCACTCACTTCACTCGGTTGTTGGCGAAAGATTTGCCTCCTTGGTGCAACGTGAAATTTGCGCCCGTACTGATTTAGTTAATTGTCACTCCCATGCCAAAGTTTGGGATTTATTGCGTTTAACCAAAGCCCCTACGGTTCGGGTTGATTTGGGATACTTAACGAATCCGGGCGATGCTGAACGTCTCGGCCGTGCGGATTTTCGCGATGTAATTGCCGAATCAATAGTTATTGCGATTCAACGTCTTTATTTGGCATCCGAAGATGACGCAAAAACTGGAATGCTGCGACTTTCTGACCTTCGTAAAGCTGGTCTTCGTAGTAACTAACTTGCACTAGTAAACCTTGCGCGTATTCAAGCCGCTTTATGGGAGGATTGCCACATGTCCGACCTAACGACTCGCTTTCACACCGGAACTCCTCAGAACCTCGAGGAACGTTTCGCACACCGAGCCACCGGCATGGTTGCAAGTGAAATTCGTTCGTTATTCGCCGTAGCTTCACGCCCTGAAATTGTTTCATTAGCTGGCGGAATGCCAAATCTTTCTGCGCTTCCAATGGAAATGATGGCATCTGTTGTTTCTGATTTGATTTTAACTCAAGGTCAAGAAGCGTTGCAGTATGGCAGTGGTCAGGGCCATCCAAAATTGCGTGAACAAATCTGTGAAGTTATGGCGCTCGAAGGTATTCGTGCTAATCCAGACGATGTGGTTGTAACAACTGGTTCACAACAAGCACTTGATTTAATTTCTCGTATTTTTATTGATCCGGGCGATATAATTTTGGCTGAAGCACCTTCTTACGTTGGCGCACTCGGTACTTTCCGCCAATACGAAGCTTCAGTTGTGCACGTTGAGACAGATAACGATGGAATGGTTCCAGAGTCGCTACGACAAGCCATTAAAAGCCTGCGCGCAGCAGGTCGCAAGATTAAGTTTTTATATTTAATTCCGAATTACCAAAATCCATCTGGTGTTTTATTACCCGCTAATCGCCGAACTGAAATTTTAGAAATTTGTAGAACTGAGCATATTTTTGTGGTTGAAGATAATCCTTATGGTCTTCTTGGTTTTGATAAACCTTCACCTAATGCAATGCGTGCCGAAGATTCTGAAAATGTGATTTATTTGGGTTCCTTCTCTAAAACCATTTCTCCTGGATTGCGTGTTGGCTGGGCGCTGGTTCCGCAATCCTTAAAAGATAAATTGGTTATTGCCAGTGAGTCATCGATTCTCTGCCCATCTAATTTCACCCAGATGACAATTTCTAACTACTTAGCCAACCAACCTTGGCGCGACCAAATTGCTTCATTCTGCGAGCAGTACAAAATGCGTCGCGATGCGATGCTTGAATCTCTTGATGCTTACTTCCCAAAGAGCGCTACCTGGACTAAACCTGGTGGCGGTTTCTATGTTTGGGTTACTTTGCCGCCCGAAATTGATACTAAAGCGATGATGCCAAAGGCGATTGTGGCAAAGGTTGCTTATGTTCCTGGAACAGCTTTTTATGCCGATGGTTTCGGAACCTGGTCGATGCGACTTTCTTACTGCCACCCAACACCTGAACGAATTCGCGAAGGCGTTAAAGCGTTAGCTGGCGTTGTTAATCAGGAAATTTCGCGCCGCGGCGGTAATTTGGAACTTAACTCTTAATCTTTTTAATTATTCTTTGTAGATCTTCGCTGCCGGAATATTCAATGACGATTTTTCCTTTTTTGGCTGAACCCTCGATTTTTACGCGGGTATCAAGATAATCGCCAAGTTCTTCAGCAATCTCATTTAGCTCTGGGTTGCCGCTGCGTGATTTACGTTTAGTGGATTTCTTGCCGCTTCCGCCGGTTGCAATTATTTCTTCGACGGAACGCACTGATAAATTCTCGGCAACAATTCGGTTGGCTAGTTTTTCAATCTCGGCCGCATCGGTTAATCCTAAAAGTGCGCGGGCATGGCCAGCTGAAATGATTCCAAGTGCAACTCTTTTTTGAACTGCTTGTGGAAGTGTTAACAATCGCATGGTGTTTGAAAGATGTGGGCGAGAGCGACCAAGTTTGGTTGCTAATTCTTCGTGAGTGCAGTTGAAATCGCTAAGTAATTGAGCATACGCAGCGCCTTCTTCAAGCGGGTTTAATTGGCTGCGGTGAATATTTTCAATTAGCGCTTCACGTAGTAATTCATTATCTGGGGTCTGTCTAATAATTACTGGAATGGTTTTTAAACCAACTGCTTTTGCTGCACGATAGCGACGTTCGCCCATGATTAATTCATAGCGTCCACCACTAACTTCGCGAACTACCGGCGGTTGCAGAATGCCAATCTCTTTAATCGAAACCATTAATTCTTTTAGCGCAGCTTCATCAAAAACAGTTCGCGGTTGTTTTGGGTTAGGTGAAATTAAATTGATATCGATTTCGTTCTGTTGCCCAACTTCTTTTCCGGCAACTGTTAAAGATGTTGGGATAAGTGCATCTAGGTTTGTTCCGAGGCCGCCGCGTTTTGCCATTACTTCTTCTCCGCTATCTCTCTTGCTACTTGCATATAGGCAACTGCTCCCGGAGATACCGGGTCATAAGTCATAATCGTTTGGTTATAAGAAGGTGCTTCAGAAATTCGTACAGTTCTTGGAATTGGAATATTGATTAACTCATTAGGGAAGTGCTGGCGCACGCTATCTGCAACATCATTAGCAAGTTTTGTTCGGCTATCAAACATAGTTAAAATAATTGTTGATAAGTTTAAGTTGGGGTTTAAACGTTTCTTAACTAGTGAGTATGTCTCTAATAATTG
>JBILXJ010000122.1:0-2926 GCA_044378655.1 Candidatus Planktophila sp.
TGAGCTAGGGGGGCGTTGATCAGTCCCTGAGCGTACAGGCTCAAACGGTAAATCGAAAAATGGTGCAGTTACACCATATTTATAGCGCTGGATCTAGCGCAATCTTACCCGTGGTTTGGCGAGCAAGCATTGCTCGGTGAGCATCGCCAGCTTTGGAAAGCGGGAAGGTGGCACCGATAACTGGGTGCAATTTTCCGGTAACAACTAATTGGAAGAGTTCGTTGATTACATCGTTCATCAACTCTTTTTTGCCGAAACAATGTGAGAGCCAGAAACCAGTAATCGTTTTACTGCCACCCATTAATACCGCTGGGTTAATTGAAGAAGGTGGTGTGCGCGAAGCCATGCCGTAAGTAATCAATCGACCAAAGGGTGCCAATACAGCCAAGCTAGCGTCGAAAGTTTTTCCGCCCACCATCTCGAGAATCAAATCAACTGGCTTACCTTCGTTTGCCGAGAGCATTGCTACCACTAAATCCTCGACGTTGGCATCGATAGTTACATCTGCGCCAAGTTTTTTCGCAAGTGCTGCTTTTTCTGATGTTGAGGTAACTGCAATTACTTTAGCGCCCCACATTTTTGCTAATTGAATTGCGATAGTTCCCACACCACCGGCGGCTGCATGAATAACAACAGTCTCGCCAGCTTTGACATGGCCAACAGTTTTTAAAATATGCCAAGCAGTGCTGCCTTGCACCAACATGCAAAGCGCTTGTTGATCAGAAACACCAGTTGGAACTTCAATCATGGCGCGTGGGTGCACTGCTGCTAATTGCGCATATCCCCCAGCACCAACTGGTGCTAATACTCGGCGACCATCGGCAGTTGTTCCAACAACTTCAATCCCTGGAACTAGCGGAAGCTCTTGTTTAGATAAATAACTATTTTCAGTTTGATGAGTATCGGCGTAGTTGATTCCGATTGCGGTAACCGTAATTAACTCTTCGCTACCTTTTGCAATTGGGTCAGCTAAGTCGAGATATTCCATGACTTCAGGGCCACCGAATTTAGTAATCTGAATTGCTTTCATCTTCTTACTCCCCTACCGCAGCATTGAGTTCGGCAATATTAATTTTCTTCATCTGCAACATAGCATCCATTGCAGCTTTTGCCTTAACTGGATCTGGATTAGCTAAAACTTCGCCAAGTCGCTTTGGCACAATCTGCCAAGACAAACCCCACTTGTCCTTTAGCCAGCCACAGCGACTTTCTTCGCCGCCATCAGCTGTTAGTGCGTTCCAGTACTTATCTACTTCAGCTTGATCGGCGCACTCCACAAAAATTGAGATCGCTGGCGTAAATTCGAAATGTGGTCCGCCATTTAAGGCAAAGAACTCGCGACCAGCCACCGTAAAAGTTAGTGAGAAAACATCTCCGCTAACTGGACTGCGATTTATATCTTTAATCTCAGAGTTTGGAATCAGCGAGGTATAGAACTCTGCGGCCGGAAGTGCATCTTTATCGAACCAGAGAAATGGCGTTACTGAAGTCATGCGCTGAGCCTAACCCAGCCGCAACCAGCCTGCGACTGCCTGCTATTCGCAACTAGACACCGTTGCTGAAGGCTGATTACGCTTTGCCACGTATTCGTACAAGTTTTCCACCCCACGAAATGGAGCAAACGTGAAGAAGCAGACCAGTTTACTTTTAGCACTTGTAGTTGCGAGCGCTCTCGCGATTACCGGTTGTTCTAAATCAGAAACCACCGAAAGCGCAAGTTCGGCATCATGCGCGAAAGCAGATCTAGCAACAGTTGCATCTGGCAAGTTAACAATTGCAACAGGTGAGCCTGCTTACTATCCATGGATTCTTGATGACAAGCCAGAAACCGGAACTGGTTTTGAAGGCGCAGTCGCATATGCAGTTGCAAAGCAACTTGGTTTTAGCAATGAAGAAGTAACTTGGGTTCGCACCACATTTGATGGCGCAATTGCACCGGGTGAAAAAAACTTTGACTTTAACTTGCAGCAATTCTCGATTACACCAGAGCGTCAAGAAGCTGTTGATTTCTCATCTCCTTACTACACCGCACCACAAGCAATCGTTTCTTACCAAGGCAGCAAGATCGAAGGCAAAACTTCAATCGCTGAACTAAAGAACGCAAAGCTTGGTGCTGCAGTAGGTACAACTTCACTTGATGCAATTGAAAATCAAATCGGTATCAAGGCTCAGGTGTTTAACGACAATGCCGCTGGCGTATCAGCACTTAAGAATGGTCAGATCGATGGTTTGGTAGTAGATCTACCAACAGCGTTCTACCTATCAGGTGTTGAAATTGATAAGGGCATCATTGTTGGTCAGCTTCCTTCAACCGGATCTGGCGACCAATTCGGTCTGTTGCTATCAAAGGGCAGCAAGCTAACTGCTTGCGTTAGTGCCGCAGTTGATGCAATTACTGCTGACGGAACCCTCGCTGCGATCACTGAAAAGTGGCTTGCAACTGAGACAGGCTCAGCAGTTCTAAAGCCATAAGTTCAGTCCATTTACGAGTAGTTTGGCGACCATGTTGAACGGTCCAGACCAGCAAGCATGGTCGCCAAGCTCTCGTGAACTTGAGCGTCGGAATGCGCGGCGCCAGATTTCTCGTAAACAATTCACGATTGCTGGCATCTCTAGTGTTTTAGTCCTAGGTGCTTTATACGCCTTGATTATTACCTCGCCCGGTTGGCAGGTTGTTAAAGAGACTTTCTTTGATCTTGATTACGGCCGCGAGGTTCTGCCCACTGTTTTACGTGGCTTAGTCGTAAATATTCAGCTCTCATTTATCGGTGGTTTCTTTATTGCAGTCATTGCATTAGTCCTCGCTCTGATTCGCACTACAAAATCACCGGCACTCACACCATTTAGATTTTTAGCAACTGCCTACGTTGATATTTTCCGTGGCGCACCTCTATTGCTGATCATTTTGTTAGTTGGTTTCGGGGTT
>JBILXJ010000123.1:0-2884 GCA_044378655.1 Candidatus Planktophila sp.
TTTACGCGATAAACTCTCCTTCTATGAGTCCGCAAGCGGAAAAACCCACGATTATCCTGGCTACCAGTAATGGTGTCGGAATGGGCCATCTTGCTCGTGCCAGTGCGATTGCCCTTGAACTAAAGGAAATCGCTAACCCAATCATTGTTTCGATGGCTGGTGGCGTTGCCGAAGTGCCTAATTTTGTTGGCGTTCGTTGTGAATATATTCCTGGCCGTGATCGTGGCTGGATGCCTCGCAAACTTTGGGATGCTTACTTGCGCGATCGCTTGCTTGCTCTAATTGAAGAAACTGATGCTCAAGTTTTATCCTTCGATGGCGTAGTTCCATATCCAGGTGTTATCGCCGCAAAGTTAAAGAAGAATGATTTAGCTTTAGTTTGGGTTCGCCGAGGTTTGTGGCAGAAGAAACCACAAGGCCTAGCCCTTGGTCTGCAATCAATGATGATGGATGAAATTATCGAACCTGGCGATTTTGCTCGAGTTTATGATCATGGTCCAACTAAGAATCGTAAAGATGCCGTTGTAACTTCAGCTGTGTCATTATTCCAAAAATCAACAGCTCTCGAACGTGATGAAGCTCGAAAAGCACTTGGCATTGATCTGGATCGCCCTGCGGTATTAGTTCAATTAGGAACTGGCGATAGTGATGTAAATGAGAAAATGACGGCAGCACTCAAGGGTTTAATTGGTTGGAAAGATTTGCAAGTGGTCCTAACTAAAAAGCCGATCGACGCTAATGGAAATTCATTGGTTCCTGATGGTTTGGAAATTAAGCAAGTTCGATATTTCCCGCTGGCTAAAGTTTTACACGCTTTTGATGCAGCAATTTGTGCAACTGGTTATAACGGCGTGCACGAGCTGCTACCTGCATTAGTACCAACAGTATTTGTCTCAAATATTCGCGGCACTGATGATCAAGAGGCACGCGCACAGTGGTGCCACGATTTAGGATATGCGTTGCGAGCAGATCAAGCCGACCTGGCAAACATCACTGAAACTGTGAAGTTGCTACAAGACCCCGAAGAGCGTGCTCGGCTACACCGTATGTGCAAGAAACTACCTGAAGCAAATGGCGCAAAAGAGGCGGCGCAGATTCTTTATGAGATGGCCACCGTTAAGCATGGAGCCCAGCCTATTTTTATTGCCAGAATGCGCTTAAAAGCCCGCGATTTTGGCCTTGTAAGTTACCGCCAATTGGCTAATGCCGTTTACCGCCAATTAGCTTTGGTCTACCGCAAATTTAATCCGCATATTGTGGTTCAGATTGTAAAAGTCGATCCTCCTCATTTTGGTGATGAGACTGACCCACAAACAATGCGCCATTTAATAAATGGTGATGTTCGCTATGAGCATTTAATCTCTGGTGCTTCTGAGAATTATCGTCGTCGCCGCGATGAGATAGCATCAGCTGCCTACGGAACTTTGCGTCGAGTGGTAAATACTCATAAGGAGCCGCTATGAATATTCGGGGATTCGCAAAACGCAGCAAAGCTGGCAACTTAGTCTGGCGCACATTTATTGGCGTTCTAGGTGGAACAGTCACAGTGCTAGGCGCGATAGCCCTTGTTGCACCCGGTCCTGGCGTTTTAATTTTACTTGCCGGCCTTGGAATTTTAGCGAGCGAGTTTGCGTGGGCTAGTAGGGCGATGAATAAAACTAAGACTATGGCGCAATCAGCTGCTGATAAAGTAGGTATCCCAACTTGGGTTAAGTATCTAATCTTTGCTGGTGCAGCACTCTTTTCAATATTTGCGATTCTTTACTATTACATGACCAAGTAGTTCAGATTATTTATCCAAAGAGCGCATTCACTGGAATTCATCTATAGTTCGTTAAATGAGCGCAAATACAGCAACCCCGATTCACCCAGTGTTAAGTAATAGACGTAGCCCAAGATCATTTGATGCATCTGCCACTATTTCCAATGAGGCGTTAGTTGCGATTCTAGAAGCAGCACGTTGGGCACCATCTGCTAACAATTTTCAACCTTGGCGTTTTCATGTAGGCGTACGTGGCGATGAAGTATTTAACTCAATTCTTGATACTTTGATTTCGTTTAACCAGAGTTGGGCGAACCGTGCATCGGCTCTAGTTTTGGTCTCAACCGTTAATCAGAATGAAGATGGAACTCCCCGACTGATTTCAGGCTTTGATGCTGGTTTAGCTGTTAGCCAACTGACTTTTGAGGCACATAGTCGCGGCCAAGTGGCCCATCAAATGGCTGGTTTTGATGCTGCAAAAGCAGCTGAAACGTTTGCGCTACCTGCCGAAATCGCCCCTATTGTTGTAATTGCAATCGGAACCCAAGGCCCAGCCGAACAACTTGAAGGCGTGTTACTTGAGCGTGAAAATGCGCCACGTCAGCGCAAAGAGTTATCTGAAATTGTTTTAGCTGGGTTACCAGACTAAAAGCGGGAACGGATCTCCCAGAGATCTACAAATACCGGGTTAAATAAAGTACTTGCTAAGTATTTAACACCTGCCGAACCACCGGTGCCCATTTTGGCACCGATCGTGCGCTCAACCATTTTCACGTGACGATATCGCCACTCTTGTAGGCCTTCGTCGATATCAAGTAGACGCTCGCAAACAGAGGCACTCTCTGGATCATTGCGGTGCACATCAAGTAAAACATCTTGCACGGCTGGATTTGCAACATATGCAATTGATTTATCGCGAGCTAGAACATCTGTTGGAATTAAGTGGCCACGCTTTGAAATATAAACCAGTAAGGAATCCCAAACTGAATTGCGGTTAGTAATTTCTGAAATATCACTCTGCACATTTGCTGGAAGATGTCCGGCCATTGCACTATCGCGACGACCAAGAATCGCTTCTACTTTTCTAAATTGAGCTGATTGGAAACCGCTAGATGAAGAGAG
>JBILXJ010000005.1:0-33261 GCA_044378655.1 Candidatus Planktophila sp.
TGCTAAGGAAGATCCGACTCGACCGCAACCCATGATTACTACATGCACAAGGATCAACCTACCACCCTTAGGCTTACCAATTATGGAAACTGAGCGCACTGAAGCGAAAAAGAGGGCGTTTAGAGTGGGTGAAAAGTTCACGACCACCATTGAAAAAGTAGCCCATGGTGGCCATTTCATTGCCCGACATGAAGGCGCAGTCTTCTTTATTCGCCATGGAATTCCAGGTGAAACGGTAATTGTTGAAGTTACCAGCACAGGTAAGTCGTTTAATCGTGGCGATGTTGTAGAAGTAATCCAACCTTCAGCCGATCGAGTTAAGGCCCCTTGTAGTTACGCGCATCGCTTGGGCTGCGGCGGCTGCGATTTCCAACATATTTCGATTTCTCGCCAACGCGATTTAAAGGGTGAAGTAATCACCGAACAGTTCGCCCGTATTGCAAAGATGGAGCTAAGGGTTGCAGTCGAAGAAGTTTCCGAGCCACTTCATTGGCGAACTCGAGCGATCTTAAACATTGATGGCTCGGGCAAGGTTGGCTTCTTTGGTTCCCGAAGCCATAATTCAATTCAGATCGATGATTGTTTAACTTGTGTACCAGGGTTGCAATTAAGCGAGATCACATCGCGCACTTGGCAACCAAATACGAAATTAGAAATAAGCGCCAATAATTTAGGTGATCGAATTATTGAAAATGCAGGAGTCATTGAAGGCCCGAAAACCTTGGTCGAAGTTGTTGGCGCGAATAGTTTTCAAGTTAGTCATTCTTCATTCTGGCAAAGCCATAAGTTAGCGCCGGCAGTTTTAACCGAAGCGGTTATGCAATTTGCTGAATTGCAAAGTGGTGACCAAGTCTTAGATCTATACGGGGGAGTTGGGCTATTTACCGCAGCCGCTCTAACTGCAGTTGGCGCAACGGGGCGAGTTGATTTAGTTGAGGCGAGTTCGAGCGCAATTGGTGATGCCAAAGTAAATTTTGAGAATGTGCCAAATGTGAATATCTACTTAGGTGATGTCGCAAAAATAATGCCGCGAATTGGCTCTGCTGATGTAGTGATTCTTGATCCACCTCGAGAAGGCGCTGGGCAATTAGTTTTGCAGCAGATTTCCGCACTTAATCCGCAACGAATTGTTTATGTAGCCTGCGACCCTGCAGCCCTTGCCCGCGATTGTGCTTTTGCTAACGATCTTGGTTGGCAGCTAAGTAATGTGCGCGCATTTGATTTATTTCCGATGACTCACCACATCGAGATGGTTGCGTTGTTTACCCGCTCTGCGATAGATTAGGAAAGTATCTCGACGTCAAGATACTTTCTAGGAGGCGCAAGTGAGCAAGAATTCCTTCCAAGCCCAGACTTCACTCGAAGTTGCCGGCCAGAGCTATCAGATCTTCGACATTACGAAGTTACCTGAAGCAGCAACTCTGCCATTTAGCTTGAAGGTATTGCTGGAAAACTTATTGCGCACCGAAGACGGCGCAAATATCACCGCCGAACAAATCAAGTCTTTAGCTAATTGGGATCCAGCAGTTGAACCAGACACTGAAATTCAATTCACGCCCGCTCGCGTTGTAATGCAGGACTTTACTGGCGTTCCTTGCATCGTGGACTTAGCAACTATGCGCGAAGCAATTGTTGAATTAGGGGGAGACCCAGCAAAGGTGAATCCACTTGCACCAGCTGAGTTAGTAATCGACCACTCGGTAATTGCAGATTTATTCGGAACCAAAGATTCCTTTACCCAAAATACCGATATTGAATATCAGCGTAACCAAGAGCGTTACCGTTTCTTGCGTTGGGGCCAAGGCGCTTTCGATGAATTTAAAGTTGTGCCACCTGGCACCGGAATTGTGCACCAGGTAAATATTGAGTTCTTAGCTCGCGTAGTTATGACTCGCAAAGTCGATGGCGTAATGCGTGCTTATCCAGATACCGTTGTTGGAACCGATTCACACACCACGATGGTTAATGGTTTAGGTGTACTTGGTTGGGGCGTTGGCGGAATCGAAGCCGAGGCAGCTCTTCTTGGCCAGCCAGTTTCTATGTTGATCCCACGCGTAGTTGGATTTAAGTTAAATGGTTCATTGCCAGTTGGTACAACAGCTACTGACTTAGCGCTGACAATCACCGAGATCCTGCGCAAGCACGGGGTAGTAGGTAAGTTTGTTGAGTTCTATGGCCCAGGCGTTGTCGCAGTTCCAATGGCAAATCGCGCGACGATCGGCAACATGAGCCCAGAATATGGTTCAACAGTTGCGATCTTCCCAATCGATGATGAAACCTTGAAGTACTTGCGCCTTACTGGTCGCAGCGATGATCAAATTGCTTTGGTTGAAAGTTATGCCAAGAAACAAGGTTTATGGCATGACCCATCTGCCGCTCCACGTTTCTCTGAACATATCGAATTAGATCTTTCAACTATCGTGCCTTCGATTGCTGGCCCTAAGCGTCCACAAGATCGCATCGCTCTTAGTGATTCAAAGGCAGCACTTGCTAAGTCATTACCTGGTTATTTAAGCGATAAGGCAAGTACTAACCCAATTGAAATTAAGGTAGGCGGCACTGCTACCAAAATTACAAATGGCGATGTGGTTATCGCCTCAATTACTTCATGTACCAACACTTCAAATCCATCAGTAATGATTGGCGCCGCTTTGTTAGCTAAGAAGGCGGTAGAAAAGGGTTTGAAATCCAAGCCGTGGGTTAAAACCACATTGGCACCTGGCTCAAAGGTAGTAACTGATTACTATGACAAAGCCGGTCTGACTAAGTACATGGAAGATCTTGGTTTCAACTTAGTTGGCTATGGCTGCGTAACTTGTATCGGTAACTCTGGCCCACTTCCAGTTGAAGTAAGCAAAGCAGTGAACGAACATGATCTAGCTGTTACTGCTGTGCTTTCTGGTAACCGTAACTTCGAAGGTCGCATTAGCCCAGATGTGAAGATGAACTACCTAGCTTCACCTCCGCTGGTAGTTGCTTACGCGATCGCGGGCACCATGAATCATGATTTCGAGAAAGATTCACTAGGCAAAGATCAAGCTGGTAACGATGTTTACTTGCGCGATATTTGGCCTTCCCAAGAAGAAATTGCTGCAGTTGTCGAAGCCTCTATTTCATCTGAGATGTTTAAGAAAGACTACGCCAGCGTCTTTGAAGGCGATCATCGCTGGAAGTCACTTGCAACACCAACTGGAAATACTTTCGAATGGGATCTCAACTCAACTTACGTGCGCAAGGCACCATATTTCGATGGCATGCCAGCACAACCAAAGCCAGTAACAAATATTTCAGGTGCTCGCGTAATGGCGATCTTGGGGGATTCAGTTACAACTGATCACATTTCTCCAGCCGGAAATATCAAAGCTGATTCACCAGCTGGAAAATATTTAGCTGAGCACGGAATCGAACGAGTTGATTTCAACTCCTACGGATCTCGTCGCGGAAATCACGAAGTAATGATTCGCGGAACTTTTGCGAACATTCGCTTAAAGAATTTGTTGCTCGATGGCGTCGAAGGTGGCTTCACTCGCAACTTCCTTGATGGTGGAGCGCAATCAACAATTTACGATGCGTCGATGGCCTATCAAGCAGCTGGCATTCCGCTAGTAATTCTGGCTGGAAAAGAATACGGCTCTGGATCATCACGTGACTGGGCAGCAAAGGGCACCGCACTTCTTGGGGTTCGCGCAGTTATTGCTGAATCATTTGAACGCATTCACCGCTCGAACTTGATCGGCATGGGCGTTCTTCCATTACAATTCCTTGACGGTCAAACTGCGGCATCACTTGGTTTAACTGGCGAAGAAACTTTTGAGATCACCGGCATTGATGCGCTAAATAACGGCCCATCTCCAAAGGAGCTAACCGTTAAGGCTGGCGATAAAACTTTCCAGGCTAAGTTACGTATCGATACGCCTGGCGAAGCCGATTACTACCGTCACGGTGGCATCATGCAATATGTATTGCGTTCATTACTAGCCAGCTAGTAACCAAGCGCAGGACATTTGAGCCTGGAAACCTTAGACTGTAGCCATGATTGAGCAGATTAAATCTCCTAAAGATTTGGCTGCCCTTTCGCCTGCCGACTTAATCGCACTTGCTGCCGAGATCCGCACTTTCTTAATTGATAAAGTCACTAAGACTGGCGGCCACTTAGGGCCAAACCTTGGCGTGGTTGAACTTACTATTGCGATTCATCGCACCTTTGATTCACCAAAAGATGTAGTTCTCTTTGATACTGGCCATCAAAGTTACGTGCATAAGATTTTAACTGGCCGCAGCGAGGGTTTTGATCTCTTGCGCCAAAAAGGCGGACTGTCAGGTTATCCAAGTCGTTTCGAAAGCGAACACGATGTCATTGAGAATTCGCACGCTTCAACTGCGCTTTCTTGGGGCGATGGAATCTCACGAGGGTTCTCACTTACTGGCCAGAACGATCGCCATGTAGTTGTGGTTGTTGGAGATGGCGCACTAACTGGCGGCATGTCTTGGGAAGCGCTAAATAACATCGCAACTGCTGAATCTCGTAATTTAGTAATTGTCGTAAACGATAATGAACGCAGTTACTCACCAACCATCGGTGGCATGGCAACTTATCTTTCAACTTTGCGAGTAACTCGTGGCTATGAGAAGTTCTTAGACTGGGGCAAAGATGTACTGCAACGCACCCCAGTAGTGGGTGGCCCGATCTATGACACTTTGCATGGCATGAAAAAGGGCATCAAAGACATCATCGCCCCACAAGGAATGTTCGAAGATTTAGGTCTTAAATATATTGGCCCAATCGACGGTCACGATATCGAAGCAATGGAAAAAGCTCTTCTGCGGGCCAAAGCGTTTGGCGCTCCAGTCATTTTGCATGCAATTACCGAAAAAGGGCGCGGATACGCACCTGCGATCGAAGATGAAGCCGAGAAGTTCCATGCAGTTGGCATCCTTGATCCCGAAACTGGCTTACCGATCGCAAAAGGTGTTACTACTTGGACCAACGTTTTTGCCGATGAGTTAGTTAAGCAAGGTGAAAGCAATCCGAAGTTAATTGCGATTACAGCTGCCATGTTGGGGCCAACTGGGTTAGATAAGTTTGCTGATAAGTTCCCAGATCGCACTATCGATGTGGGCATTGCCGAACAGCACGCAGTAACAAGTGCTGCTGGCCTAGCTTTTGCAGGTATGCATCCAGTGGTTGCGGTTTATGCGACATTTCTAAATCGTGCTTTTGATCAAGTCTTATTGGATGTGGCTCTTCATAAAGCTGGTGTAACTTTTGTATTGGATCGCGCTGGCATAACTGGCGATGATGGTGCTTCACACAACGGTATTTGGGATCTTGCGCTGACGGGAATTATTCCTACGATGCATGTTGCTGCGCCTCGCGACGGGGCTCGCTTGCGCGAAGTACTAGCCGAGTCGATTCAAATTACTGATGCGCCTTCAATGTTGCGCTATCCAAAAGGCGAAGTAATTGCAGATATTCCAGCCTTTGAACGTCGCGATGGCATCGATGTTCTGTACCGCGGCGAGAGTGCTGATGTTCTTTTAATTAGCGTCGGTGCCATGGCAGCAATGGCAGTTGAAGCTGCATCTCAGGCTTACCGCGAAGGCGTTGGCGTCACAGTTATAGACCCTCGCTGGATCAAACCGCTGCCACAATCCTTAGTGACTATGGCAACGCGCTACAAGAGCGTGGTTGTTCTTGAAGATGGAATTCGCCACGGCGGAATTGCGAGCACCATTAGTGAGATGTTCCGCGACGCTGGACTACAAGTACCAATTCATTCAATTGGCGTGCCCCTAACATTCTTAGAACACGCCAAGCGAGGACAAATTTTGAGCGAGCTAGGTATTACTGCTCAACAGATTTCGTTGAGCATTGTTGAATGGAGCGCATCTCTAAAAGATGGCTTCCTCTCGTCAGAAGGCGTTAGGCCAGAGATGCAACGCCCGCTGGATGAAAACGTTGACCAGAGACGGCTTCGCTAATACCTTCGCGATCTAGGTAAGGCAAGATTCCGCCGAGGTGCATTGGCCAACCGGCACCTAGCAACATGCAGATATCAATCTCAGCAGGAGTGCTTACAACACCTTCATCAAGCATCATGCGGGCTTCTTCAGCCAAAGCCTTTAGCGCGCGCAGGCGAACTTCTTCAGCAGAAGAAGGCTTATCGCCCTTTTCCATGAGGGCAACTGCAGCTGGATTAGGAACTAACTTGCCGGAATCATCCTTGATGTAGAAAGTGCGAACGCCCTCTTTAACTAGTCGTTGCATCGTAGGGGAGATGCGATAGCGAGGACCGAGATTCTTATTCAAGGTCTCGGCAACGTGCAATGCAACTCCTGGGCCAACTAAGCCAACAAGTTCGAATGGTGACATTGGGAAACCAACGCTACGAAGTGCGTTATCAGCAACATCTGCCGGGGTTCCTTCATCCATCGCGTCGGTAATTTCGCCCATGAAACGAGTCAGCAAACGGTTAACCACAAAGCCAGGTGCGTCTTTAGTAATCACCATAGTCTTCTTAAGTTCTTTACCAATGTTGACCGCAGTTGCAGTTGTTGCATCATCGGTCTTAGAGGTACGAGCAACTTCTAGCAGCGGCATGATTGCCACTGGATTAAAGAAGTGGAAACCAATCACTCGCTCAGGATTCTTCATGCCTTCTGACATTGCTTCAACTGAAAGTGAAGAAGTGTTTGTGGCGATAACACACTCTGGCGAAACGATGTTCTCTAACTTCTTAAAGAGATCTTGCTTTAGGGCAAGTTCTTCAAAGATTGCTTCAATTACAAAGTCACAACCAGCAAATACTTGTTGATCTGCCGAGCCGCTAATTAGCAAGCTCAAACGACGAGCAGCTTCTTCGCTCATGCGCTTCTTTTCGACCAATTTTGCTAGTTCATTATGGACCCAAGCCACACCTTTATCTGCGCGCTCTTGATCAATATCGGTCATCACAATTGGGGTCTTTAAATTACGGAGCAAGAGCAACGCGAGTTGCGAAGCCATCAAGCCCGCACCAACTACGCCTACGCGAGCAACTTTGCGGCCCAGAGCTGGCTTAGGTGCACCTTCAACCTTCTTACGCTTCTTCTGAATCAAGTTAAAGGCATAAAGCGAAGCACGAAGTGGGTCACTCATTGTTAAATCAGCCAGTGCTTGATCTTCAGCATCAAAGCCTTCGCTCAGCGAATTACTCTTTGCCGCGGCAATCAATTTAAGTGCAGCATTTGGCGCATCTATTTCAGCGCCACCATATTTTTTGAGTGCAGCAGCTTTGCCAGTAGCTAGAGCGCTTTCCCAAGCCGGATCATTGCTGTAGTCAGCACGTTCTATCTTGGTCGCGCCTGCTAAAACGTTCGCTGCAAACTGAACTGACTTTTCGAGGAAATCTGCTGGTTCATAAACCGCGTCAACCACACCAAGCTTTAGGGCATCTTTTGCTTTGAGCATGGTGTTATTTGCAAGTGCGTTTAACATTATTACTTGAACTGCGCGTTCTGGCCCGATCAACTTAGGCAAAATTGTGGCGCCGCCCCAACCTGGAACTAGACCAAGGAAAACTTCAGGTAGACCAGTTAAAGCAGTTGAAGCCAAGGTGCGGTAATTGCAATGAAGACCAACTTCAAGCCCGCCACCTAAAGCAAGACCATTAACGAAAGCAAAAGTTGGTTTGCCAAGTGATCCTAAGCGACGGAAAACATCGTGACCTAGTTTTCCGATAGCGACAGATTGTTCGCGCTGCGTTAAAAATGAGAGGGCTGAAAGATCTGCACCCGCTGCAAAAATAAACGGCTTGCCTGTGATCGCTACTGCAACGACATCGCGCCCGGCTGCATCGGTAATTGCGGCATCGAGTGCCATAAGTGATTTAGGCCCAAAGGTATTTGGACGATTGTGATCTTGCCCGTTATCTAGTGTGATCAGCGCTAATTTTCCGATGGCACCAAATGGAGCTAAATCAATTTCACGAACAAGAGCATTAGTGATTACCTCTTCAGGAGCGCCTTCAGGCATGATGATTTCAGTAGCCATTTTTATTTGCCTCCCTTGAAGTTTGGGTTCTCCCAGATGATGGTGCCGCCCATTCCTAAACCGATACACATTGTTGTGATGCCATAACGCACCTCTGGGTGGGCTTCAAAGCCGCGAGCCAAGTTAAGAATTAATCGAACGCCAGAGGAAGCAAGTGGATGACCAACTGCAATTGCGCCACCAACTGGATTAACGCGAGGATCATCATCTGCGATTCCGAAGTGCTCAAGGAAGCTAAGTACTTGAACTGCGAAAGCTTCGTTAACTTCAAATAAACCAATATCTTCAATTGAAAGTCCAGCTTTTGCAAGCGCTTTAATGGTTGAAGGGACTGGTCCGTAGCCCATAATTTCTGGTTCGACGCCAGCGAAGGCGAAAGTGACCATGCGCGCCTTTATGGTTAAGCCAAGTTCGATCGCCTTATCTTCAGCCATAACGAGGGCAGCAGTAGCGCCGTCATTTAAACCGGCAGCATTTCCAGGAGTTACGCGACCACCTGGACGAAATGGTGTTTTCAAAGCAGCAAGTGCTTCCATGGTCGTGCCAGGTCGTGGTGGTTCATCAACAGTTGCAACGCTCCAACCTAACTCTGGATTACGCGCGGCGGTCGGAATTAAATCTTTTTGGATAATGCCAGCTTCATAAGCGGCAGCAGTTTTTAACTGTGAATTAAGTGCGTAGCGATCAGCACGTTCCTTGGTAATAGTAGGGAAGCGGTCATGCAAATTTTCAGCAGTATTTCCCATTGCAAGAGCATCAGTTGAAACAATCTTCTCGGCTAAGTAACGAGGATTTGGATCTACGCCTTCGCCCATTGGGTGGTTACCCATATGTTCAACGCCGCCAGCAATAGCGACATCGTAAGCACCCATTGCAATTGAGCCAGCCACAGTTGTTACCGCAGTTAGCGCACCTGCGCACCAGCGATCAATTGAATAACCAGGAACGCTATTTGGTAGTCCAGATAGCAGAGCGGCACTTCGACCAATGTTCATTCCTTGGTCACCGCTTTGGGTTGCAGCAGCAATTGCAACATCATCAATTGTCTTCGGATCTACTTTTGGATTGCGCTCTAGCAAGCCACGGATAGCGCGAACAATTAAATCGTCGGCGCGAGTGCCGGCATACAAACTGCCAGCTTTTCCAAATGGAGTTCGAACTGCATCTACTATGACAACTGAGCGCGACATTGCGGGAGCCCTTCGGTAAGTGTTACCAAAGTTTACTGGTCGGTAAGGTTAAGCAGCAACTATGCCGTTAGTTACTTGCGCTACTTATAAGCAAGATCATTCTGGCTCAGCAGCCGCCTCTGGGGCCTCAGGAAGCACTAAAGGCTCACGTTCTAGCAAGGCTGCACTGACTAAATCGGCGATCTCAGCGACCTGCCAAGGGCGAGCTCCGAGTTCAATCGCATCTTTAGCTACATCGGGTGAGAGTTTCCAAACCAATTTTCTTATGATCTCTGGGGAAATCAAATTCTCGACAGGAATATTTAACTCAGCAGCACGAGCTTCAACTGCCGCACGAGCATGTGTGAAAGGTGCGTACTTTTCCGGAAAACGTTCTTTCCAAATTTTGGTGGGCGGCATTGAATCGCCAGCAGCACGCATTTCTGGATAATCATTTTCCGGAAGCGCTACAGCTGAAGCAATTGCGGCCAGCCAAATATCTAGGTTCTCTTTCCATCGGGGACGCAGACCTATTGGCCTTAAAACTTTGTCGAACTCACGTTTGTTAGTTGGTGGGTTCATGGCTAGTTCGACGATGGCACTATCGTTTAATAACTTTCCCGGTGAAACATCTAGTGACTCAGCAATTTGATTTCGCACATTCCAAAGGGATCGAATAATGGCAAGTTGATTGCGCTTTCTAATCTTATGCATACCAGAGGTACGGCGCCATGGATCAACTCTTGGCGGGCTAGGAGGCGCAGCTAAAATCGCGGCGAATTCAGCTTCAGCCCAAGGTAACTTCTTGGCGTCATGAAGTAGTTGCGCAATTATGTTTCGCAATTCAATTAATAACTCAACATCAAGTGCGGCGTAGTTCAACCAATCGAGTGGTAACGGACGAACCGACCAATCAACTGCTGAATGTTCCTTTGCTAGCAATACTCCTAAATGCGCTTCAAGCAGCGGACCTAGACCTACGCGTGGCAAGCCAGCAATACGACCGCCTAACTCGGTATCGAATAAGTGTTTTGGATTGATGCCCAATTCACGTAAACAAGGTAAATCTTGAGTACTGGCATGCAAAATAACTTCGTCAGTGTTGAGCAGATCATTTAGTTCGACAAACAACTGATGGCCAGGGCCAAAAGGAATTGGATCAATTAAATGTAAACCGCCACCACTTCGCTTAATCTGAATCAAATAAGCGCGCGCACTGTATTTATATCCAGATGCTCGTTCGGCATCTACGGCAAACGGCCCAGCGCCTTTGGCTAGTTCGGCCAGCGCTGCTTTAAATGATGCTTCACTTTCAATTACAGCAGGAGTTCCGGCAGCAGGTGCTAGTAAGGGGGTGGCTGTTGTAACTTCAGTTTCAGTCATTGCCGGAAGTTAACTTGTGCGTCGTTTACGTGATGGAGAAATTACTGAGACCCCATCTGGAATTGGCGGCAATCCAGCCACCGTTGCAAGCAGGTTGCACCATGCAGTTACATGGCTAAACAATTCATCGGGGGATTTAATAATCGGTGACCAAGAAGCACGTATCTCAATTTCGGCTTCGTTGCGCCTGCCGGTTAACTTTCCAAACGAGGCGCTGGTTACACGTGTGACTGTGCCACTAGGTGCGCTGTATTCACAGCCGGCATCGGCTAAAGAGTCTAGAAACCAAGACCAGCCAACTTCAGCCAACATTGGGTCCTCGTGCATATCTGGTTCGACATCGGCGCTCATGAAAGTTACGCAGCGGAAATCAGACTCCCAAGTTTCTTGCCCACCTGGCTCATGCAATAAAACGAAGCGGCCCGAGCCAACACCGTCTTCGGCATCGCCAGTTAAACCATTGCTGACATCGGCGGAAAAGGCGAACGCAAATTTAGCTAATTTCTGAGGAGCAGGGACTTCTTCGAGAATAATTTCAGATCGGGTATCTACAGTTCGAAGTTGATCAATTAAGCGATCAAAAGCTGCAGCATCCACTACCTGAGTGTAAAGATGGCACGAGCAAATTCAGGGGAGGCGGGGCGGTAACCTACGCAAATGGCTTTCGTACTAGCACTCTTATCTAGCGCCCTTTGGGGTAGCGCCGATTTCCAAGCCGGACGAATGAGCAAGAAGTACCAAGCTCTCGCGGTTCTAGGAGTCACCCAACTAATCGGTTTAGCATTTGGAATTTTCTTGATCTTTGCCACTGGCGAAAAAGGTGCCGTTGCATTTGGAAACGATGGTTTTTTCTCTGGCTTCTTCTGGCCAGGTGTCTTTGCTGGCGTACTTGGCTATACCGGTTTGATCTGTTTATACATCGGCCTAAGCACTGGCCGGATGGGTGTGGTCTCGCCAATTAGTTCACTAGGCGCAGTTGTTCCATTGATGTTTGCCGTAATTGGTGGCGAGCAACTTTCGCGTGGTCGCTGGATTGGTGTTGTGATCGCACTTGCGGGCGCATTCTGTGCAAGTGGCCCGGAGATTTCACAAGGGTTTCCCTTAAAACCTGTGGCTTTAGCTTTTGGGGCAGCTTTTGGATTTGGTACCGCGCTAACTCTTATGGGCATCGGTTCTGATTCAAGTGCGCTGATGACAATGGTGACAATGCGTGCGACAACTGCACTATTTACAATTGCGATCGCAATTAGATTTCGTACGACGGGCGGATTTAAAGTCAGCGATGCGCCATCCTTAATTTTTATCGGAGTTGCTGATTTTCTAGCTAATTTCACGTTGGGGCTAGCGACACAAGAAGGTTTAGTTTCGTTGGTTATGGTGCTGGGTTCGCTGTATCCAGTTTTCACCGTACTGCTTGCTTTCAAGTTGTTACATGAGCGACTACATAAAGTTCAATATGTAGGTGTCTTCTTAGCGGTCGCTGGCGTTGCAATTCTCTCTGCGTTTTAGAAATTAATTGCTTGCTGTGTAGAAAGTTGTATCTTCTTCGGTTCGCTCAGTCACGTTTGAGAATTTGCTAAGCAACTTTTTGTAATCAACTTGGTCTTCACCATTGGTAACAGAGGTAACGCTTAGTTCAAGTCGATCAATTTTCTTGGCGGCGATTAACTCTTCAATTATTGAAACGCCAGACTCAATCACAACGGTTTGCCCAAATAGCCGCTGGGCCCGAGCTAAAGCCTCAATTGGGTCGCAGTTCCACCAGTGAGCCAAGCGATTGTTGGAAAGCGGATTAAGCATTGACTTTGACACGATCACAACTGGAACTGGGGTCTTTTGATATGGCTCGTTGCGAGCAGTGTTGCCACCGATTAAAAGCGCATCTGCGCTTCGGCGACGAGCTAAGAAGGCGCGACGATCGGCAGCGCTTGAAACGCCAGCCGAGCGGCCATCTTTGCTAGTTGAACCATCGGAACCAACGACTAATGAGGCGATAACAGGCACGGAGAAAAGGTAGGGGGTTGTAGGCGATTTTCCGCGTAGATTTTTGAGTGTCCGGCCTCAATTTTGCTGTGAATAAAGCAATGTCAGTGGGTGGCTCTACTCTTTAGAACATGATCATTGACTGCGATTCTTGTTCCCTACGAGACTTAGCTTGTAAAGATTGTGTAGTTACTTTCTTTTTAAATAAAGCTGAAGACTCGCTCGATTTAAGCAATCAAACTACTGATGCGCTCGAACTTCTCTCCTCTCGAGGCATCGTTCCGCCGCTGCGCTACCTTGCGTAGTTGGCTAATTTTCATGTGAGTTTGCTGATTTTTGGGGTAATTCTGAGCGTGAATTGCACTTTTAGGCAGTTAAGCGCGGTTTGAGGTTGAGAGGCGTAACTACGCACCGATAGCCTCTTCTCTATGGCACGCAAGGGTTTACATAGCGCTTTGGCAATAGGCGCTGCCTTCACTATGGCCAGCGCTTTAATCCCACCAGTTGCCCAGGCCGCGCCTTCGCTAGCGCAAATCCAAGCCCAAGTGCGCCAGCTCGAGGAAGATGCAACCGCCGCTGCCGAAGGTGCGCAGGCAGCAAAGGTTCAATTAGCGACGTTGACTAAAACCTTGAACGGAATTAAACAAGAGGCTGCAGCACAAGGTGAAACCGTAGCCGCTCTTCAGAAATCTCTAGGCACTATTGCAATCGAACAATACAAAGCCGGGGGATTAAGCCAAGGTTTAGAACTGCTTTTCTCGGCCAACCCAGAACTCTATTTAAGTTCGGCTGGTTCGCTCGAGTCGATAACCCGTGCCAAAAGCACGCAACTTCGTAAATTCGAGGCAGCTCAGCAACGTTTAAAGGCCACATCTCTTACCGTCAATGACAAGTTGGCTTTAGTTCAGGCAGCGCAGAAAAGATTCGTTCAGAAGTCTGCGCAAGCAAAATCTAAACTGGCTGCTGCCGAAAAAATCTTAGCTAAGTTAAAGAAGGCAGACCGAGCTCGATTGGCTGCGCTGAAGGCAGCTGAAGAAGATGCTGATCAAGCCGCATCTAAAGCATATGCAAGTAGCGCAGGTGCTATTTCCGGACGTGCTGGAATCGCAATTAAGTACGCCCTAAAGCAGATCGGAGATCGATATGTCTTTGGTTCGGCGGGTACCGTGACTTGGGATTGTTCAGGTTTAACAATGCGGGCCTATCAAGCAGCTGGCGTATCACTGCCACATTCTTCGAGGGCGCAATCAAATTATGGTCGCTCAGTTTCGTACAAGTCTGCCAAACCGGGCGATTTACTCTTCTACGGCCGGCCAATCTCTCATGTGGCAATTTACTTAGGTGGCGGCAAGATGGTTCATGCTCCACGTTCTGGTTCACGCGTGAAAGTTGTTTCTAACGCATCAACAGCCCTTGGTCGCAAACCACTCGTTGCTGTTCGCCGGTTCTAGTAATGGTTGCGACCACGCTATTTATTACCAATGACTTTGGTCCTAGAGCAGGTGGAATTGAAACTTTTGTTCATGGCTTAATTGAACGTTTGCCACGAGGATCAGTGATTGTTTATACAAGTGCTCAACCTGAATCAGATAAATTCGATGCCAAGTGGCTTTCTGAATTCGGAGTAGAAGTAGTTCGCGATCGCAGCAAGATTCTTTTACCGACGCCTAGAGTTATCAAGGCCTGCCAAAAATTAGTGAAGAGCCGAAAACTAACGAGAGTAGCTTTTGGTGCCGCTGCACCACTTGGCATTATGGCTCGATCAATGCGAAGCGCTGGGGCCGAAAAAATTGTTGCCCTTACTCATGGCCACGAAGTGTGGTGGGCCAAAGTTCCACCATTTTCCTTCGCGATTAAGTTTATGAGTAAGAATATTGATGCGATTACTTATTTAGGCGATTACACCAGAGGCGAAATTAGCAAAGCGATAAGTAAAAATGATGTTAGCAAACTAGTTCAGATAGCTCCCGGAATCGATGTCGATCACTTCGTGCCGACAGATTCAAGTGAACTACGCGCGCAACTTGGTCTGGCAGATAAAGCAGTAATTATCAGTGTTGGTCGGTTGGTTCATCGCAAAGGCCAAGATAAATTGATTTCGGCGCTGCCGGCAATTAGAGCGGCGGTGCCTAATGTGCATTTAGTTTTAGTCGGGGTTGGGCCACATCAGAAGTTCTTAGAGAATTTAGTAGCGAAGTTAAATGTGGCTGATTGCGTAACATTCATTGGCCGGATCAACTACTCCGAACTTCCAAAGTACATCTGCGTCGGTGACATATTTGCAATGCCATCGCGCTCTCGATTCTTCGGGCTCGAAGTTGAAGGGCTAGGCATCGTTTATCTGGAAGCAAGCGCTTGCGGCCTGCCCGTGGTTGGCGGAAAATCCGGGGGAGCACCCGATGCGGTTTTAGTAGGCGAAACTGGCGTAGTTGTAGATGGCACTAACGCTTCAGAAATTGCTGAGGCTTGTATTGAATTACTAAACAACCCAGAACTATGTGCATTAATGGGAGCAACAGGCAGGGCCTGGATTATTGAGAATTGGCGATGGGAAATCTGGGCAACTAAATATGCGGAGTTACTCGCCTAACCAAGAATTATTGCGCGCGACAGCAACTGCTGAGATTCGATTATTCACTTCAAGTTTGCGATAAATACTTGCTAGATGAGTTTTGATTGTAGGTTCGCTTAAATAGAGTTGCTTAGCTATTTCCTTAGTGCTTTTTCCGATAGCTAAAATGTTTAAAACTTCTAACTCACGCGTGCTCAAAATAGGTAAACGTTCCTTGGCTTTCAACGCTCTATGTAAACCATTCGCTGTGAAACTTAAGGGAGTAACTAAAGCACGTTCAAGCGTTGCGATAACCTCTGATATCGGCGCACTCTTTAGAACAAAGCCACTGGCTTGTGCGGCTAGTGCGGCAAGTAAAAGTTCCGGCGCATCATTTAGGGTAAGAATGACAATTCCAATCTCATCAGATATTCCTCTGGCCCAATTCGCAACTTCGAATCCGCTGCCATCAGGAAGGTTTAAATCAAGGAGAATTAGATCTGGATTAGTTCGAGCGATCTGAGCAATCGCTTCATTCTTACTGGCGGCGACGCCACAGATTGTGAAGTTGGCCTCGATTAACGCTTGTTCTAACCCAGCGCGAACGATCGGGTGATCATCGACGATTAGAACACGGCGGTTCAACTTGGAATCGAGACTCGAATCAAGAGACCAGGTGCTAGGTCAATGAATTCAACTTGGCCAGCTAGCTCGGCTACTGCTTCGGTAATACCAACTAAACCAAATCGATCGGCCTTCATTTGAATACCGCCCATCCCGTTATCGCTAACTTCAATAACAGTATGAGCCTCGTCGCTAAATGTGCGCAGATTAATCACGCTAGCCCCAGAGTGCTCATCGGCATTGCGCAGAAGTTCGACCGCTATCGAGCCTAGGGATTGATTAAGGGGAGTTGCCAATTCAACTCTTCCGAGTCGGTCACCACAGATCGCAATAGCTTGATCACCAAGGTCAGGTGCCGTGTTTCGAAGATTTAGAATCTCGCGACGAACTTTTTCGATTAGCTCGCTTACTTCGAACCTAAGGTTTCGAAGTTCAGTTCGAGTGGATGTAGGTAACTCAGCTGCGCCTAGAGATTGGTCAATTGAGTACCCCAGGGCAACCAGATCTTGCGCAATTCCATCGTGGATTTGGCGCGCAATCTGGTTCGTGCCCCGAGAATTCAATTAATCCTTCTCGTAAAGTGCTTCTATTTCAGATGCGAACTCCTGAGCGACCACATGTCGCTTTACCGAAAGCTTGGCGGTCAATTGTCCGCCAGCGATAGTGAAGTCCTTCGTTAAAATTCTGAACTTACGAATCGATTCAGCTTTACTTACTGCCTTATTAGCTTCATCAACTGCAGTTTGAATAACACTTATTAATTGTGGGTCGACTGCAAGGTCGGCCATCGAAGCGCCTTCTTTTTTATTTGCAGCGATCCAAGGCTTTAGCGATTCTTGATCAATGGTAATCAACGCGCCAATGAATGGACGTGCATCACCAACGACAACGCATTGGCTAACTAATGGGTGTGAGCGCAAGCGATCTTCTAGAACAGCCGGAGCAACGTTCTTGCCGCCAGCAGTAACGATTAATTCTTTTTTGCGACCAACGATAAATAGGAATCCATCTTCATCTAGTTTTCCAAGGTCACCAGTCTTAAACCAGCGTTCTGAATCAAAGACTTCAGCATTGGCTGCATCGTTCTGCCAGTATCCGCGCATCACAATTGGACCTCGGATCAGAACTTCACCATCTTCAGCAATTTTAATTGAAGTGCCCGGAATTGGTTTGCCAACTGAACCCACTCGAAGCGCTGAAGTTAAATTCAGCGTCGCTCCAGCCGTCGTTTCAGTTAGACCGTAACCTTCCAAAACAGTTATTCCAGCGCCACGATAGAAGTGACCCAAGCGAGCACCTAGGGGAGCGCCACCAGAAATCGCTGCCTCTACGCGACCACCAACTGCCGTACGAATCTTTGAATACACGAGTTTGTCGAAGAGGGCATGCTTTAGGCGAAGGGATAGCGAAATCTTCTTGGTATCCAAACCTTCGCTATATGCAATAGCAACGGCAGCAGCTTTGCGGAAAATATCACCCTTGCCAGCGGCTTCAGCTTTAGCCTCGGCACCATTGTAAATCTTTTCAAAAATACGTGGCACAGCAAGTACGAAAGTTGGCTTGAACGAAGCCAAGTCAGCAGATAGTCGACCAACTGGATCGCTGCAATGAGCTAGATGTAATCCGGCAGTTACAGCACCAATCTGCACCATGCGACCGAAAACGTGCGCAACTGGCAAAAAGAGCAAGGTAGAACCATCAGGCTTCAAGAATAAATCTTTTGCGCCTTGTACAACGTTTCCACACTCAGATAGGAAGTTTCCGTGAGTTAATGAAACACCTTTTGGTTTTCCAGTTGTACCAGATGTATAGATCAAGGTTGCTAGCGTGTCTGGCACAAGTGCGTTGCGACGACGATCAATTTCATCATCACCAATGTGAGCACCAGATGCTGTCAAAATATCCAACACACCATCGGTGATTGTCCAAACATGACGGGTGTGAGCCGGTCTGACAGTTTCAACTAAGTCACGCAGAGTTGGCGTTTCGACAATTATGCCCACTGCGCCTGAGTCATTAAGAATCCAATCAATTTGCTCAGCTGAAGAAGTGTCATAAACCGGCACAACAACGCCACCGGCATACCAAATCGCGAAATCTAGAATCGTCCACTCGTAGCGAGTGCGAGACATAATCGCAACGCGATCACCGATTTGAACACCAGCGGCAATTAAACCTTTGGCGGTAGCGCGCACTTCAGCATCAAATTCGCGAGCAGTTACTGGTTGCCAACCTTCGCCAAGTGGGCGAGAGAGCATTATGCGTTCTGGTTCAAACCAGGCGCGCTCGGCGACCAAGTTTGTTAAGTTACCGGCGGTAGCGGCAGGGACAAGGGCAGGTTTCGTCATTTCGTTCATGGGAGAACGCTAGCGTGGCAACTATCGGAAATGGAAGAGGGTAGCCTTTGCGCCATGAGCGAATTAAGCAGCGGAAAAGTAACCATCGATGCCCCTATCAGTCAGGTACAGGGCGTCTTGTTTGAGCTAGCCAAGTACCCCGAATGGTCAACTGCGATCAAGTCAGTTGATGTTCTGGCTAGCGATGAGCAAGGTCGCCTAACTACTGGCAAGTTCGTAATCGATGCGGGCATGATGAAAGATAAAGTCACGCTTGATTACGATTGGTCAGAGGCTCCCAGCAAACTTTCATTCACTTTTAATGATGCCGATTTGCTAACTGGCATGGAGGGCTGTTACTCAATTAAGAAAATTGATGAAGACACCACTGAAGTTACATATGAGTTAGGTGTCGAGATTTCAATGCCGATTCCTGCCATGATGCGCAAAAAGGCTGAGCAGGCAACCATTGATCAAGCTTTGCAACAATTGAAGTCACATTTAGAAGATTAAATTCTTAGATGTCATTAACTGTTGGCGTAGATGTCGGCGGCACCAAAGTTCTCGGTGGCGTAGTTGATGCATCTGGAAAAGTCTTAGCAACTTCACGTCGCGATACACCACGCGAAGGTGGAATTGAACTAACTAAAACAATTGCCGCAGTTGCGCTCGAATTAATGCAAGACCATTCGATTACTGCAGTCGGTGTATCGGCAGCAGGTTTTGTTTCTTCAGATCGCAAAACCATGTTGGCTACCCCAAATATTGCAGATTGGAATGGCGTTCAACTTGATCTTGAGTTAACAAAGTTGATTGGTTTGCCAGTTGTAATTGAGAATGACGCAAATGCGGCAGCGTGGGGTGAAGCAAAGTTTGGCGCTGGTCGCAATCAAGCGCACATGATGATGTTAACTATCGGCACAGGCGTTGGTGGTGGCATCGTGGTAAACAACGACCTTTACCGTGGTGCTTTTGGAATCGCAGCAGAGTTCGGTCACTTACGAGTTGTACCTGAAGGTCATCTCTGTGGGTGCGGCGCTCGAGGTTGCTTCGAACAATACGCATCAGGCAGCGCGCTACGTCGTCATGCGCGCGAAGCAATTAGTGCATCACCTGATTTAGCCCGTAATTTACTTGCTCGCGGCGATGGCACCATCGATGGTTTAACTGGTCAAGCAATTACAGACGCAGCACGCGATGGTGATGCTGTTGCTCTGGCTGCATTTCAAACCACAGCACAGTACTTAGGTGCAGGTATTGCTTCGTTGGCAGTTTTACTTGACCCGTCTTGTGTTGTCATCGGCGGGGGAGTAATTGATGCTGGCGAAATTCTGCTCGCGCCAACTCGCGAAGCCATGAAACGTTATATGCCATTTGCCGGCAAGCACCCATATCCAGAAATTGTCGCAGCTGAACTTGGTAACGAAGCTGGCTTAGTCGGCGTTGCTGATTTAGCTCGTAGTTAATTTTCGAACGGATAACGCAGGCCAATCTGATTTCGTATTTCATCTAGCGTTTGCATAATTTCAATACTCATTTTGTGAGTCAATAACGGGGATTCAATTTCGGCATTACGAACCATTCGCTCTAGTTCAGCAGCTTGTTCGCGAAGTCCATGGCCTTTATATGAATTCGGAAATTCAGTAGTTGTGCCATCTCGCAAAACTAGGCGCATATTTGCTGGGTTGTAGAAAGTGCGATCAATTTCAATTCGACCCTTAGTGCCGGTAATTGTGGCTCGGCAGGGAGTTCCAGAAGTTAAAGTCGTTGTAACTACTGCTTGCGCACCACCGTGGTAATCCAGAATTGCCGAAGTTTGGCTATCTACGCCTTTGTCAGTAAGTACGCCAGTTGCAGTTATTCGTGCAGGTACACCGAGAACCATGTGAGCGAATGAAACTGGATAAATTCCTAAATCAAGTAAAGCTCCGCCAGCTAGTGATGGCTCAATCAAACGGGGGATATTGAGATCAAGTAAGTATTGGCCATGATCGGCTTCCACGTTAACAATCTCGCCAATTACTCCGCTAGCTAATAGTTCGCGCACTTTTGAAATATGCGGCAAGAAGCGGGTCCACATCGCCTCAAGAAGCGCCACATTATTGGCTCGCGCGGCAGCAACCATGGCTTGGACTTCGATCGCATTTACAGCAAATGGCTTTTCGCATAGAACTGGCTTGCCAGCGTTTAGTGCCAGCAGCGTATTAGCCATGTGTTCTGTGTGCGGAGTCGCCACATAGACCGCATCGATCATTGGATCAGCAACTAATTCTTCATAGCTTCCATAAGGAGTACAGGTCGGAAACTCGAGCGCAAAATCAGTTGCTTTCTCACTCGATCGCGACCCAACCGCTTGCACTATGTGGTTGTTGAAGAAGGAAAGATCGCGGGCGAAAGCTTTCGCAATTCCGCCGGTTCCAATTATTCCCCATCTAAATTCAGGTGAATTAGATATGCGCGCCATCTTCGCCTTCCTCCCTCGTTAGATTCCAACGATATAGCAATGTAAATAGTCCACCAGTGGTTGCAATTAGCCCGGGCCATGGCTCAATTCCGAATGGATCGAAACCGATTACGGCAGCTGTCACAATCCAAATTGGTCCTGTAATTAACGCCAACACCGCAATTCTATTAGCCCGCTCTTTAATTCGAGGTAGTTCTGGATTTGGTGGAATAAAGCGTTCGGAATTTTCGATGGCATCGAGTTGATCTAGGTAAGTGCTTGGCAGTGATTGATCAAGTGAAAGAGTGGAAACAATTGAATCGAATTCAGCATTTACTAATTCAGAATCGTCATCAGTTCTTAAGTCGTGGATATTTTTGCCAACTACTGCGTACTCACTGATAAGTAAGGGAATTCGATAATCATCGTCGTCAATACTGGCATGAGTAACTATTACTGTATGACCTTGCTCTTGAAAACTTGCGCAAAGATCAATGGCATCTTCAATCGGCTGACGAATTCCAAGAATGATTAAAACTGCAATCTCGGCTTTTGTGCCAGAACCTTTCAGAATCAGATCTGGGGGAGTTGAATCTTGGCTCACGAGTGTCATAATCGCATATGAATTCGGTGTAATGGAACCGATTTAGCGTTAAATTAGGAAGTGCGTAGGATTACCCCCTATCGAGAAAGGAGCAGCAAATGGGCAAAGCCGATGATGTCCCTTACGGTATTTTGCGCTCTTTCCTCACTCCTTTTTTGATGCTCGCCTTTCGACCTAAAGTGAAAGGTTTGCGCAATGTTCCGCTCAAGGGGCCAGTGATCATGGCATCTAATCACCTCTCATTTAGTGACTCGATTTTCATGCCATTGGTGGTACCGCGCAAAGTTACTTTTTTGGCCAAGAGTGAATACTTCACTTCACCTGGACCAAAGGGTTTCATTAAGAAATTAACTTTCATCGCACTTGGTCAAGTTTCAGTTGATCGTTCTGGCGGGCGTCGAAGTGAAGCCGCCCTGCTAACCGGTTTAAGTGTGCTAGCTCAAGGAAAGTGTCTAGGAATTTACCCCGAAGGCACTCGCTCGCCCGATGGTCGCCTCTATAAGGGTCGAACAGGCATTGCACGTTTGGCGATTGACTCAGGCGCACCAATTATTCCGATTGCAATGTTTAATACTGAAAAGATTCAACCAACTGGCACCGTGATTCCTAAGGTCATGCGCGTTGAAATGATCTTTGGCGAACCAATGTATTTCGAAGGTGACTCAAGTGATCTTAACTATTTGCGCGAAGTCACCGATCAAATCATGAAAAAGATTCAAGAACTTTCCGGACAAGAGTACGTTGATATTTATGCAACTAAGCGCAAAGAGCAGATCGCTGACGAAGAAGAGTAGTTTTTACTCTAGCCCCAAGCGTTGAGTTAAGTAATTACAAGTACCGCAACCAGACCCGGAATCTGGGAAGTCGCCATCGATCACAGTAATTAACTCTTCGATTACTTTGAAGAAAGTTTCGGATTCACGTTCAACCGCAACATACTTTTGCTCGACACCAAAACCATAGTTGGTCGCATTATCGCCAAGAACTGAATTAGGTTTCCAAACCAATAAACCCATCGAAGCAACTTCGCGAGCTTTGCCAGCAGCTGGATTTTCGAGAGCAAATGCATATGACTCAAGCTGTGGCGCATAGAACTGGCCGCTATCGCGATCTGATTCAGAAACTTTGCAATCTATTAAACCAAGGGTGCCATCATCGTTTTCGGCTAAGACATCGTAAATTCCGAGAATTCGCCATGGTGTTCTAATGCCATTAATGGTGATGAAATCGCTCTTAACCCACTCGCCCCATTTAGTTATCTTGCCTGGGCGGAGGGAAGGATCAAGATCGGGCATATTTGCGCCGCGAAAATGACTCTCTTGCAATTTAGATAGCGTGCCAACGATAGGGAACTGACCGGGCAAAGTTACTTTAAACCAATATTTAATCCAGATACAACGCTTGCAAGTACTTAGGCCAAAAGTTAGATCACTTGGTGCGATTGTGTCGCGCGCTGGCTTTGCCGGTTTTTTAATCACAGGAGTCCAGTTGCGGTTGAGAAAATTACCGAGGCACCCAAAAGAATCATTACACAACCTCCAGTAGCTCGTAGTTTTTCCAGTCTACCTGCATCGCCTGCTAACCAAGCACGCGCAGTTCCGGCAAGTAAACCCCAACCGCCATCACTAAAGAAGGCAAGAACTGAAAACAGTGCCCCCAGAAAAAGTAATTGCCCAGTAACGCCACCGCGGTCACGATCGATAAATTGCGGCAAGACTGCGGCGTAGAAAACTAAACCTTTGGGATTGAGAACTCCCACCATAAAGCCATCGCGAATAGATTGAAAAACTGTTGGTTCAACTGGGCCTTGATTAGTCATATCGGCTGCATGAACTTTTCGTTTGCGAATTGCATCGATTCCGAGATAGACCAGATAGAGACCACCAAGCCATTGCACAGCTACGAAAGCCAAATCAGAGCGCTGCAGAATTGGGCCTAACCCAAATGCCACTAATGAGGAAAGAACAAAAGCGCCGGACACATTGCCCGCTACGGTAATCACAGCAACTTTTCGACCCCACGCGATTGCCCGCGCAATAATGAAAAGCACACTTGGCCCAGGTGCCAAAATAATTATCATCGCGGCGATGATGTATTCAATTAAACGCGATGGGATTATCACTAGCGAATTCTAAGGGGAGCAAGCCGATTTTGTGGGGAAAAAGGAAACGGGGCCAGTTTCCTGACCCCGTTTGCCGACTAGCTAGATCGAACTATTTGCGCATCTTTTCGATCGCAGTAAGCACTCTGTAACCAACAACTGCAACTAGCGTGGCATTTACAATTCCAGTAAATGTGTAGTCACCCTTAGTCCATGAGTAGTCTGCGATACCGATAATCAATGAAGCACCTGCAATTAGCAGGTTAGTTGGGTTAGCGAAATCAACTTTGCTATCAATCCAGATACGAGCACCAAGAATGCCGATCATTCCGAATAACGCAGTTGAAACTCCACCTAGCGCACCTGCTGGAGTAGCGCTAAGAACTGCGCCAAACTTAGGTGAGAGAGATAGCAAGATCGCGCCAATTCCGGCGATCCAGTAAGCAGCAGTTGAGTAAACACGTGTTGCTGCCATTACGCCGATATTTTCAGCATAAGTAGTGGTACCAGAGCCACCACCAAAACCTGCAACTGTGGTTGCTAATCCATCTGCCATAAGAGCGTTACCCATTTGATCGTCTAGATCTTTGCCAGTCATAGCAGCCACAGACTTTACGTGACCAACATTTTCAGCAATCAGAACTAGAACAACCGGTAAGAAGAGAATCATGATGCTGGTGTCGAAAGTTGGCGAAGTAAATGAAGGAAGTGCAAACCACTCAGCAGCTTTGATGCCGTCGGTCTTTATATCACCCATTGCGTAGGCAACTAGATATCCAACAATTAGGCCAAGGAAAATACTGATGCGTCCTAGGAAACCTTTAGAAATAACGCTGATTAAACCAATGCTCGCAATTGTGATGATTGCAATCATTGGGTCAGCGGTGAAGTTTCCTTTTGCTGCTCCAGCTAAGTTAAATCCGATCACCATTACGATGGTTCCGGTAACGATTGGTGGCAATAACCAGTTAATCCAACCAATGCCGGCAGCACGAACCACAAAACCTACAATTGCTAGAACTACGCCGGTAAATACGATGCCGCCAAGAGCTGCAGCCATTCCGCCATTTGTGCCGGCAGCCGTCATTGCTGCTGCAATTGGCCCTAGGAATGCAAACGATGAGCCCAAGTAACTAGGTAACTTATTTCCAGTAATAATCAAAAATAGAATCGTGCCAATGCCCGAGAAGAAGAGCGTGGTAGTTGGCGGGAAACCGGTGATGATCGGGACCAAAAAGGTCGCACCGAACATGGCCGCGATGTGCTGTAGGCCGACACCAATGGTGCGGGGCCAACTCAGACGTTCATCGGTTGAAACAACGGCGCCGGCAGCAACGCTCTTGCCATCGCCATGCATTTTCCAGGTAAGTAGAGACATATTGAGATAAGCCCTTCCTAATGGCCTTCAATAGCTTTGAAGGCAGTAATAAGAGGGTAATTCCGACCAAGCGGTAAGTCGCATAGGTCACACGGCGAGTTCACAGAAATCTCGAAATCCCCATATTGAGCGTGTTCAGGTTGCGTTAAGGCGGGTTATCGGTTTAACTATCGCATCGATATATCGTATAGATATATCAAATGGATATATCAGCCGTACTAATGGATATCGAAAGGGGAAGTCGTGCGCTCACGTAGTGAATCACTCGAATTCGCCCTATTGGGTCTCCTTTCGCAGAACAGCCTCCATGGCTATGAACTACGAAAGCGCCTAACCGCTATCTATGGTCCTTTCCGAGCTCTCTCATTTTCAGTGCTCTACCCACAACTCAAGCGCATGATGCTGGCCGGATTGATTGAAGAATCAATTGAGGCAGCAACCCCACGTCGTTCGCGAATTGTTTATGGGCTAACTGAAAAAGGGCGAGATCGTTTTGAAAAGCTCACCGACACCGTTGGTCCAGATACTTGGGAAGATGAAGGGTTCGAAGTTCGCTTCGCCTTCTTTAGCCCAACATCTACCACCAATCGAGTTCGAATTTTAGAAGGACGTCATCGACGTCTGAAAGAGAAAGCCGAGATTCTGCGAGGCGAACTGGAAAAGTCGCCAATCGGAATCGATAAGTACCTAGAGGAGTGGCGACGTCACTCTCTTGAATCAGCAGAACGAGAAATTGTTTGGCTGGAAGACATGATCAAAACCGAGAGGAAATAACGTGAATATCACAACCGGTAAAGGCGATATCCGAGTAGCAATTGTAGGCGTTGGAAACTGCGCAAACTCATTGGTGCAAGGCGTGACCTACTACAAAGATGCAGCCCTTGATCAGGAAATTCCTGGCCTAATGCATGCAACCATTGGCAATTATCACATCAGCAATGTGAAGTTCGTTGCGGCATTTGATGTTGATGCTAAGAAAGTTGGCTTAGATCTAGCTGATGCTATTTGGGCAAGCGAAAACAACACAATTAAATTTAGTGATGTAGCAAAGACTGGTGTACCAGTTCTTCGCGGCGTTACAAATGACGGTCTCGGTAAGTATTACCGCGAGACAATTCAAGAGTCAGATGCGCCAGCAGTTGATGTAGTTGCAGTCCTTAAAGAAGAACAAGTTGATGTTCTAATTTGCTACTTACCTGTAGGTTCTGAAACAGCTGCTAAGTACTACGCACAATGCGCAATTGACGCTGGTTGCGCATTCGTTAATGCGCTTCCTGTATTCATCGCTTCAGACCCAGTATGGGCTAAGAAATTCGAAGATGCCGGTCTTCCAATTGTGGGCGATGACATCAAGAGCCAAGTTGGCGCGACAATTACACACCGCATCATGGCTAAGTTGTTCCAGGATCGTGGCGTACACCTAGATCGCACCTACCAATTAAACGTTGGTGGCAACATGGACTTTAAGAACATGTTAGAGCGCGATCGTTTAGAGTCTAAGAAGATTTCAAAGACCAACTCTGTTACTTCACAACTTGATCACGATATGGGCGAGAAGAACGTTCACATCGGACCATCGGATTACATTCCATGGCTAGATGATCGTAAGTGGGCCTATGTTCGCCTTGAAGGTCGCGCGTTCGGTGACGTTCCGCTAAATCTTGAGTACAAGCTAGAAGTTTGGGATTCACCAAACTCAGCTGGCGTAATCATTGATGCACTTCGTTGCGCAAAGATCGGTCTTGATCGCAAAATTGGTGGCGCACTATTGTCACCATCTAGTTACTTCATGAAGACGCCACCGGAGCAATACACCGATGAGCAAGCTCATGTTAAGACTGAGGATTTCATTAGCGGAAAGATTGAGCGTTAGATTTCTTAGCGAGAGCTAATTGAGAAATTAGGTAAAGGTAAGCGCCCCCGGGATAAACCCAGGGGCGCTTCTTTAACCCATCACGGAGAGTTGAGGGTTAAATCAAAACCTCTTCACCAGTGTGGCGGCGATGGAGTACAGCTGCAACACCCAAAACTAGGAAGAGGATTGCGCCGCCAAGAGATGCGAGGGCTGCATACCCTGCAATAACTCCCATTGTTCCAAATGCATATGCTTGTAAGAGCATGCCTCTTAGCGTATTTCCCATGAACAATGTTTCACGTAAATCTCCCAATTGAGCGATCCTTGCAGTATCAGTGCTACCGCCGCGCACTAGCCCCATGTATGCGCCAGATACCTCAGAGTAAGTTGCTGCTTTACCCATTACAGCAGTAGCTGATGCATTCATGTGCTCGAGGATGTAGAGATCTGAATAGTCCCGGGCCATCTCTCCAGTTACTACCTTTTGCTCTGCCCACTTGGATAGCTGGGCCCTTGTAGCATCTGGCAAGGCGTCTTCTGCTGGGAATGCGATGTTCTGCATTTCTAGTTGAGATGCTACATTTTCCTCGGCAAATGTAGCGCCCCAGTTAAGAAGCCCTGCGAATAGAAAAAGTAGAGCAGCAAAGCCCAAACTTACGATTGAGATTATTTTGTCTAATGTCCTGCGTTTCATAACTTTCTCTCTCCCTCTTATGCACTCGATTTCGAGTACGAGGTAATTACATCTTGAGTAAACGAGAGAACTTGTTAAATCTTATTGAGGTAGCACTCAGAATGAACTACTGAGTGTCATCACTCGTTAGCAAAGCTGAATTTCTATTCTTAATTAATCGTTATGAAGGTTACAGATCTGTCGACCATCGGGACCAACTTCCAGGTGCGAACATGCAACGCCAAGTTTTTCAAAAGCTTGATCGCCATAATGTGTGCGATAGGCGAGTGCTAGCAAAACGCGCAGATTAGTATTTACATCTGCCTTGATTCCAAAAACATGAGCACTTCGACTGACTGTATTTTCGATAACTTTCTCAGTGTGACCTGTATCAATAGCGATAGCCCCATTGGTCTTGCCTTCGCAAAGTAGTTCTAGAACCAAACGCTCGAATGGGGATAGTTCGCGAGAACTTATCGTGATATCTCTGACCATGGTTATGACCTCTCCGTCATGGTTAGGCTACCCCCAATTACTGGGAAGTAACCCTATGCTTAGGCTCATGATTGATGTGATCTCGACAAAAAGCGTCGATGGAGTGCTAACACTCAGCCTAAATCGGCCCGCCAAAATGAATGCCCTGACTCGTGAAATGTATGGGGCACTTGCCAGCGGTCTAAACGAAGCTGCCGGAGATTTCAGTATTCGCGCAGTCATCATTACCAGCGAAGGCGATCACTTCACTGCAGGCAATGACATTAAAGATTTTATGGAAAATCCACCAACGAGTGATGACACTGAAGTAGCAAAGTTTCTTGGCTCATTACTTAATTTTCCTAAGCCTCTTCTTGCTGCCGTCAAAGGAAATGCAGTTGGAGTTGGTACCACAATGCTGCTTCATTGCGATGTGGTTTTGGCTTCACCAACTGCAAATTTTTCAATGCCGTTTACATCTCTGGGGTTAGTGCCAGAGGCCGGTTCAAGTTATCTATTCCCAGCTTTAGTCGGATATCAGCGTGCGGCGCGCATCTTCTTAACTGGCGAAACTTTCTCAGCTGCTGATGCCAAAGAGATGGGTCTGGTTACCACGATTGCTTCCGATGTATACGAGCAAGCACAATTAGTCGCGAGCCAAATCGCAGCGCAACCACCACAAGCAGTAATAAACACCAAAGCGCTTTTAAAGGCAAGCAAGCACGATGCAGTCGAGGCAGTAATGAAAGCCGAATTCCAATTGTTTTCAATGGCACTTCAATCCGAAGAAGCCATGATGGCGTTTATGAACTTCATGAGTAAGAAAGGGAAATAATGTCACTAGCCGGAAAGAGAATTTTCATCACTGGCGGATCCCGTGGAATCGGTTTAGCTATCGCTTTGAGAGCAGCCCGTGATGGTGCATCAGTTGCAATTGCAGCCAAGACTGCCGAAGTTAATCCAAAGTTACCCGGAACTATTTATTCAGCTGCTGCAGAGATTGAAGCAGCCGGGGGAGTCGCACTTCCAATTCAATGCGACCTGCGCGATGAAACCCAGATTGAGGCGGCAATTGCTCAAGCTGCTGCTGAATTCGGCGGCATTGATATTTTGATCAACAATGCAAGTGCCATTAATTTAACTAAGACCGAGGCAACTCCAGCCAAGCGCTTCGACTTGATGTTTGATGTCAACGTGCGAGGCACATTTTTAACTTCGCAAGCGGCAATTCCGTATCTTCGGGAATCAGCCAAAGCTGGCCGAAATCCTCACATCTTGACGCTGTCTCCACCACTTTCCATGAAAGCTAAGTGGTTCCAACACCATGTGGCGTACACAATGGCTAAGTACGGAATGAGCATGTGCGTTTTGGGCATGTCCGAGGAGTTCCGCAAGGAAGGCATTGCGGTAAATGCATTGTGGCCACGAACTGCGATTGATACCGCGGCTTTGCAAATGATTCCGGGCGTAGATACCGCAGCTTGTCGAACTCCGGAGATTTTGGCAGATTCTGCTTACATTATTTTAAATCGTGAATCAAAAAGCTGCACAGGCAATTTCTTCGTCGATGATGAGTTACTCGCATCTGAAGGAATAACAGATCTTGAGAAGTACTCGGTCGTTCCGGGAACGAAAGATTTTCTTCTCGACTTCTTCTTAGATTGATGCGCAGAGTAAAAGTCCTATTGCTTACAGTGGTGCTGGTGTTTAGCAGTACTCAGTTTGCAGACGCTCATGCTGACTTGGTTCGTAGCTTTCCAAAAGCAAATTCGACTTTAACTAAATCGCCAAAGTATGTTCAGTTGGAATTCGCTGAAGCACTGACAACGCTAAAGAATAAGAACGCAAATTCAATAACGATTCTGGGTGCAAAAAGTCTCAAAGTTCTTACCTCTAAAATATCCGTAACTAAAGGAATTGCGCGAGTTGATATACCTGGTCAATTGAAATCTGGTATCTACACAGTTCAGTATCGAGTTGTTTCGGCCGATGGTCACGTTTTAAAGTCGCAGTTCAAGTTCACCCTTAGGTAGAATCCCAGCATGAAACCTGAGTTAAATGATATTAATTTCATCGACGAATCTGAACGTCGTGGAAAAGCTAGCGATCTATTCTGGCCGTGGGCAGGGGCGAATGTGTCGTTGCTGGCTCTGTCTTACGGAGCTTTCTTTCTAGGTTTCGGAATTTCTTTCTGGCAAGCAACTATTGCCGCAGTCATCGGCACGGTGGGTTCGTTTGCCTTAGTTGGATTTAGTTCGCTTGCAGGTAAGCGTTCTAGCGCTCCAACGATGACGCTCTCTCGTGCTGCTTTCGGAGTTAAGGGCAATCTATTGCCAGGTTTACTTTCTTACCTTGTGTTGGTTGGTTGGGAAACGGTTCTGGTATCCCTTGCTACTTTGGCGACCGGCACAGTTTTAGAACGCGCGACTTCACTTGATCGCAACATTGCCTTAGTCATCGGTTTTCTAGTCGCGGCAACACTGACAATCTTTGGTGGCGTTTTAGGTCATTCAATAATCATGAAGCTACAAAGGTGGATCACTGCGATCACGGTTCTGGCAACCGTTACTTACATTCTTTTAACAATTGATGAAGTTAATTGGAACTCGGTATTTGCGATTGAAAGCGGCACTACTGCCGGGCTAGTCGGGGCAATAATCTTTGCAATCACCGGAATCGGTTTAGGTTGGGTTAACTGCGCAGCTGACTATTCTCGTTATCTTCCGCGTAGCGTTTCAAGTAAGTCTGTCTTCGGTTGGACTGTCCTAGGCGCATCAATTGTTCCAATTGTATTAGTTGTCTACGGAAGCGCGCTTTCGGGTAGCAGCAAAGAATTAAGCGATGCAATTGCGATGGATCCAATTGGCGCTCTGACCCAGTTGTTGCCAACATGGTTCTTAATTCCATTCGCACTCGTTGCCATTCTTGGTTTAGTTGGCGGGGCAATTCTTGACTTGTATTCATCGGGTTTAACTCTGATTTCGGTTGGCGTTAAAGTGAAGCGCCCAGTGGCTGCGGCCATCGACGGAACCATCATGTTGTTCGGAACGGTTTACATAGTTTGGTTTGCAGATAACTTCTTCTATCCATTCCAAGGCTTTCTAATCACCTTAGGTGTGCCGGTTGCGGTCTGGTCCTCGATTTTTGTCGCCGATGTCTTGATGCGCAAAAAAGGCTATAACGAGCAAGATTTGTTTGACCCTCAAGGTATCTATGGTTCAGTTAATAAGGGTTCCATCGCTCTTATGATTTTTGGATCAATAATCGGTTGGGGATTTGTTACCAACACCTTTGCGCCTTGGCTGGAATGGCAAGGGTACTTCTTTGGCTTAATTGGTGGCAAAGAAGGTCCTTGGGCTTACTCAAATGTTGGCGTGATCTTTGCGCTGCTGTTTGGCTTCTTTGGTCATCTACTTCTAGCAAATCGAAAAATTCGAGCGCAGGAGATTCTGCTCAGTTAGAGTTAAGCCATGAGACGCCGAATCGCGCCACTTGCGGATTTCCTGAATCGCGAATCGACCAGCGGGCTTCTAATTTTAGTTGCCTCTGCCTTGGGCTTGATTACGGCCAACTCACCGTTATCTGATAACTACTTTTCAACCTTAGATTTTCATCTAACGCTCGGTGCTGATTGGTATCTGATTGATTTATCAATTCTAAAAATTATCAATTATTTGTTAATGAGTATTTTCTTTTTTGTTGTCGGCCTTGAGATCAAGCGTGAACTCACTTCAGGTCACCTTGCCTCAGTAAAGAAAGCAATGTTGCCCTTTATCGCAGCACTTGGGGGAATGGCTCTTCCCGCCCTTATCTACTTGGCCATTGCTGGTGGTGTCGCCCCTGGTGGTTGGGGAGTGCCGGTTGCTACTGATATCGCATTGGCAGTTGGCTTACTTACGATGGTTGGGCCATCTGTTGCAGCGTCGCTTCGCTCCTTCCTATTAGCTTTGGCAGTCATTGATGACATTGGCGCAATTTTGGTTATTGCATTTGTGTATTCGACCGGAATTAATTTCTCGTGGTTGGCTGCAGCCGTTTTAACTATTGCGTTAATCGCAGGGTTGAAGAAGGCCGGAGTCGAATCAATTCTGATTTATTCACTCTTTGCTTTCACTCTGTGGTTCTCTCTTTACAAGACCGGTTTTCATCCAACCTTAGCTGGCGTAATCCTTGGTCTCATGACACCTAACATTCTTCGCCATGGCACCAAGATTGAAGATACAGATGACGGATCTGTTTCAGTGATTGAATGGCTTGAGCACAAGTTTCATCCGCTCAGCACATTCCTAGTGGTTCCCATCTTTGCCTTTGCAAATACGGGTGTAGTAATTACGGCAGATTCAATTAGGGCAGCTTCACAATCACTTGTTGCATGGGGAATCTTCTTTGGTTTGGTAGTTGGAAAACCGCTTGGAGTGCTTATCGCCGCTGTCGCAGCTAAACGGTTGAAGGTGGCCGATTTCCCAGAGGGTGCAAATAATTCTTCTATTCTTGCCACAGGCAGTGCTGCTGGAATTGGATTTACGGTAGCAATCTTTATCGCAAACCTTGCCTTTGATGATAAGCAAACGCAGGACATTGCAGTGCTTGCTGTAATTGTGGCATCCGTAGTTAGTGCGCTATTGGCTGCAGGATTCTTTAAGGCCCTAGCTAGAAAGAATTAAAAAACTAACCTTTTGGCTGAACCGGTGGTTGCACAGACCACGGAAACTCAATCCAGAGATCGGTGTTGCGCCAGGCGTAGTCAGGCTTTTCAATGCTGTGTGATTTCTCGTAGAGAACTGCGCTTTTAACCTCAGCTACATAATCACCGCAGAATTCGCGTACAAGTTTTAAAGTTTTACCAGTGTCGGCAACATCATCGGCTACTAGAACTTTTAGACCAGTTAAATCAATCTTGTTTGGAACCGGGGGGAGTACTACTGGCATGGCTAAGCGTTCATTGACGCCGGTATAGAACTCAACGCTCATTGTGAATGTGTTCTTAACACCAAGTGCGTAACCAAGAGCGCCACCCAACAAAAGGCCACCACGAGCAATCGAAAGGACTATATCTGGCTGATAGCCGCTATCGGCTACTGATTGTGCAAGTTCGCGCACAGCGATTCCGAAGGTTTCGTAACTTAAAATTTCACGCTCTTGGCTCATGGGCCTAACTTAGTCGGAAAAAACTTTTGAGAAAATAAAAACCCCGCCATTTCTGACGGGGTTTTTATCGTTAATTCGGTTTAGAGATCGAAGTAAAGTTCGAACTCAGCTGGATGCGGACGCAAGCGAACGTAATCGACTTCATTCTTACGCTTGAATTCAATCCAAGTTTCGATTAGATCTTCAGCAAATACGCCACCCTTGGTTAGGAACTCATGATCTTTTTCGAGGCTATCTAGAACTTCACCAAGTGAACCTGGAACCTGAGGAATTGCAGCTGCTTCGGCGCCTTCTAGTTCGTAGAGGTCCTTATCAACTGGGGCAGGTGGTTCGATCTTATTTAGGATTCCATCGAGACCAGCCATCAACATTGCTGCGAATGCTAGATATGGATTTGATGATGGATCTGGGCAACGGAACTCAATGCGCTTTGCCTTTGGATTCGAACCAGTAATTGGAATACGAATACAAGCAGAACGGTTACGAGCTGAGTAAACCAAGTTAACT
>JBILXJ010000124.1:0-2808 GCA_044378655.1 Candidatus Planktophila sp.
GCGTCGCAAGAAGGCAGCTGCTAAGCCAGCTGCAAAGAAGGCCGCTCCAAAGCGCCGTAAGAAGGCAGCTGCTAAGCCAGCTGCAAAGAAGGCTGCTCCAAAGCGTCGCAAGAAGGCAGCTGCTAAGCCAGCTGCTCCAAAGAAGCGCAAGAAGGCAGCTGCTAAGCCAGCTGCAAAGAAGGCTGCTCCAAAGCGCCGCAAGAAGGCTGCTAAGAAGAAGTAGTCATCAACAATTAAAAATCCCCGCCACTTTAGGTGGCGGGGATTTTTTTGTGCAGTTTTTTCGAGCGACGAACTACTTAATTTCATTCCTTAAATCATTTCCAACTCGTTCAAATATTTCTGCTAAAACAATTTGATCAGCTTTACTTAATTTATCTACAAATCTTGATCTAACACTTGCCACATGGTCTGGGGCCGCAGCAACAATTGCTTTCCAACCTTTAGTTGTCATAACGGCAAAGAAACCGCGTTTGTCATCTGGGCAGGCCTCGCGGCGAACCCAACCAGCTTCTTCCATAACCTTCATTCGGTGCGAAAGCCGTGAGCGCGAAAGCATGGCAATTTCAGCTAATTCAGCCATGCGCATACGGCGATCTGGCGCATCACTTAACTGGGCCAGAATTTCATAGTCAGCCATCGATAAATCATGTTGATCTAAATCAGTATCTAGGGCTTCAATCAATCGCCGGCTAGCCACAATATATCTACGCCAGGCCGCCATCTCCGTTGGGGTTAACCAATTAGGTTCACCTGATTTTTGACCTTGCGCGTTTTTTTCCAGTGCCATAAGTACAAGTGTAGATTAAATGTTGAAATTTCAACTACTTGAAAACGACGCTAGGCACATGAGATAACCGCTCACGGACGGTTAAAGCATTGGTGACCTTGACGGGTTGACCATTGGATCTAATTCCCACAAACTGGCGCTCACGGGCGCTCAGGCGCCGGCTATTGCTGGTTAACCGGCGAATCAGCATCTGTTAACTCTGCGACAATACCTCTCATGTCTATTGATGCGAGCCCCGGTTTCAAATTCGAAATCGAGAAATCGGCTGAGAATTCATTTGCTCGAACTGGCACGTTAACGACCCCAAATGGCGTAGTTGAAACTCCGGCATTTATTCCAGTAGGCACCAAGGCCACAGTTAAATCGGTGCTGCCTGAAGCAATGCGCGAACTCGGTGCTCAGGCACTGCTTTCAAATGCTTATCACTTATACCTACAGCCTGGCCCCGAGATTCTTGATGCAGCTGGCGGCTTATCAAAGTTTATGAATTGGAATGGCCCAACTTTTACCGACAGCGGCGGTTTCCAAGTTCTCTCCCTAGGCGTCGGCTTTAAAAAAGTTCTGGCGATGGATTCCACGACATTTCGCGCTGATGATGTGATCGCAAATAACAAAGAGCGTTTGGCGCACGTCGATGACGAAGGCGTTACTTTCAAATCTCATCTAAATGGTTCGATGCACCGTTTTACCCCAGAGGTGTCGATGCAGATTCAGCATCAAATTGGCGCCGACGTAATGTTCGCCTTCGATGAATGCACCACGCTTCACAACACTCGTGGCTACCAAGAGCGCGCAATGGATCGAACTTATGCCTGGGCAATTCGTTGTTTAGATGAACATAAGCGCCTAACTATTGAGCGAGCCGATAAGCCTTACCAGGCACTTTTTGGCGTAATTCAAGGTGCCCAATACGAAGATCTCCGTCGCAAAGCTGCCAAAGATTTAGGCTCACTCGAATCATCAGGTATTTCATTTGATGGTTTCGGAATCGGTGGAGCGCTAGATAAAGATTCACTTGGCACCATTGTGCAATGGGTAAATAGCGAACTACCCGAAGAAAAGCCTAAGCATTTACTTGGTATTGGTGCCCCCGAAGATCTATTTGTGGGCGTTGAAAGCGGTATCGATACTTTCGATTGCGTACTGGCTTCGCGTATCGCTCGCTCAAGTGCCGTCTACACAATGACTGGTCGCTACAACTTAACCAATGCCACATATAAGCGAGATTTCAACCCGATTGATAGCGAATGCGATTGCTACACCTGCCAGAACTACACCCGCGCTTATTTAAATCACTTATTCCATGGCAAAGAAATGATTGCCGCCACCCTGGCCACCATTCATAATGAACGTTTCGTGGTGCGCTTAGTTGATCAAATGCGAGCAGCTATTAAGACCGGTCACTTCTTTGATTTAAAGGATGAGTTCATGGGCCGCTTTAAACATAAGTCAGGTCAGCACCACGACTAATCGGTCTGGTTTAGTTAAAGAGTTGTCCTAGATTATGAAAAGGGTCTGAGCTTTGGCTACAGCCTCTTCGCGCCCGCTTGCATTTAACTTACGATAAATATTTCGCAGGTGAGTCTTCATGGTGTTGTGTGAAATGTGTAAAGTCTTGCCGATTGCGGTAATTGGCTTACCAGTGGCAAGCGAGCGCAATACATCTATTTCGCGCTTCGTTAAAGGTTGGGTCAGCGCCGCATTCTGATTGTTCTTTGCATTCATTCGCTGAGCGGCGGCGCGAGCTAATTCTTCGAGATAGACAGTTGGCCGTTTAGAAGCGCTGCGAATAATCAACTCCAGAATTGTGGGATCTTGCCGCAAGAAACTCTCTTTTGCGCCCACTCGTGCACCAACATCGAGTCCGATCTTCAAGGCATCCATCGCCAAAGTTTCCTGCGAAATGTTTGCCTCGCAACCAACTAAAGATTTCCAAATCTTTTCGCGAGCAGTGTCAGATTCTAAAATCTCTGGTACTACCTTTTTCTTCACTTCATTCTTCGATACCGCACCGAGTG
>JBILXJ010000125.1:0-2781 GCA_044378655.1 Candidatus Planktophila sp.
TGCTATTGGCGGTTTACTTTCTGTTGCACTTATCCCGCGGATTGCTCCGGGTGGCTGTTAGCCACCACTTTGCTCTATGGAGTCCGGACTTTCCTCGGTCCTTTCGTAACGCGGTGATCCGGGCGACTCTTCTAGGGAAAAGAATACGCGAGATTAGTAGCGGTATGTAATGAGTTCCTTTAGGGTTACACCCATGATTACGACAGTTGATGCGGATTTCTTAGCTCTACCACTAGAAAAAGTCTCAGATGCAGCGCTCAGCGCGGCCACAAGTGCTGGTGCTTCACACGCAGATGTGCGAATTGAACGCACCCGAACCGGAGTTCTCTCCCTGCGCGATGCCAAGCCTGAAACCCAAGCAGATGAAACCAATTTTGGAATCGGCGTGCGGGTAATCGTTAATGGCGCATGGGGCTTTGCTTCATCTCCTGATGTCAGCGTTGAGTCAGCACAGAAGCTTGCAGCAACTGCAGTTGCTATGGCAAAGACTTCTAAGCCACTTTCAACTGATGAGATTTCACTTGTGCCAGAACCTGTATATGCAAAGAAGAGTTGGGTTTCGGCTTACGAGATTGATCCGTTTACCGTTTCTGATGCTGATAAAAAAGATCGTCTGGCATCGCTTAGTTCAAAGTTGCTTGCCGCTAAAGGTGTAAACCACGCAAGTGCGCACACCATGTTTGTGAAAGAGCAAAAACATTACGCCGACTCTGCCGGAACTAGCACGACGCAACAACGCGTTCGTATTCAAACCCAGATTGAAGCTATCTCAATCGGTGATCATGGTTTTGAATCCATGCGCACACTTGCTCAGCCAGCAGGTTACGGTTGGGAGTGGATGGATAATTCAAATTGGAATTGGGATGCCGAAATTGAAAAGCTACCAACACTGCTTGCCGAAAAAGTTGCCGCTCCTTCGGTAGAGCCTGGTCGCTATGACTTACTGATTGACCCAACTAATCTTTGGCTAACGATTCACGAATCAATTGGCCATGCCACAGAACTTGACCGGGCAATCGGATATGAAGCCAACTATGCGGGCACTTCTTTTGCAACACCAGACAAACTTGGCACTTTAAAGTACGGATCTTCATTGATGAATATCACTGGCGATCGCAATACTGAACACGGTTTAAGTACTGTCGGTTGGGATGATGAAGGTGTTGCAGCTCAACGCTGGGATATCGTCAAAGATGGCGTGCTAGTTGGTTACCAATTAGATCGCCGAATTGCTGCAGCCGTTAATAAAGAGCGCAGTAACGGTTGTGCTTACTCTGACTCACCAGCACATGTGCCGATTCAGCGCATGCCAAATGTTTCGTTGCAAGCTAACCCAACCGGGCCAACCTTGGAAAAGATGATCGAATCAGTTGAAGATGGCATCTATATCCTTGGCGATAAGTCTTGGTCTATCGATATGCAACGCTATAACTTCCAATTTACTGGTCAACAGTTCCATCGAATTAAGAATGGAAAAATTGTTGGCCAGCTAAAGGATGTGGCATACCAAGCAACAACTACAGATTTCTGGGGATCAATGAAGACAGTTGGCGGCCCATCTACTTATGTTCTAGGTGGTGCTTTTAACTGTGGCAAGGCGCAACCCGGGCAGATTGCGGCAGTTAGCCATGGCTGTCCAGCTGCGGTATTCGACAAAGTTAATGTTCTCAACACAGTTGCGGAGGCGAGCAAATGATTTCAGCACAAGATCTCGTTGAAAAGATTCTTGCCCGTTCTACAACCGATGATTGCATTGTCGTTGTCCAAGACAGCACGCAAGCAAACCTTCGTTGGGCAAGCAGCACACTGACAACTAACGGTGTGATTGCTCAACGCAGCGTCACCGTAATTGCATTTGTTGGTCTCGATGGCTCAATGGCATCTGGTGCAGTCACTCGCACCAATGTTGATGAAAGCGATATCGATGCAATTCTTGCCGAAGCTACCGCTGCGGCAAAAGCTGCCGGAGCTGCCGAAGATTTCGCACCTCTTGCTCGCGACGTCGCTTTCGGAAGTTGGAGCGAAGCACATACGCCAACTGGGCCGGAAATATTCGCAAACTTTGCGCCTGAACTAGGCGAGATGATGCAACGGTCTAAGGCCGATGCGATTGAGTTATTTGGTTACGCCGAACATACCCACCAAAGTATTTGGGTTGGCTCAAAAGGCGGAATGCGATTGCGTCATGATTCACCTGTAGGTCGAGTCGAGATGACCGGAAAGTCTCATCAACGTTCTCGCTCAACTTGGGATGGCGTTGAAACCCATGACTTTAAGAATGTTTCAGTTGCAAAGATTGATGCAAATATTCGTCAACGGTTAGAGTGGCAAGCGAAAAAGATTGATCTTCCGGCTGGCCGTTATGACACTATTTTTCCTTCTGGCTCTATTGCCGATATCTACGTCTACATGATGTGGGTTTCTGGTGGCCGCGATGCATTTGAAGGCCAGAGTGTCTTTTCCAAGAAGGGTGGCGGAACTCGCGTTGGCGAGAAGCTATCTAATGTTGGACTACAACTATTTAGCGATCCGGCTCACCCAGTTCTTGGTGGTTCACCTTTTATTGCTGCCTCAGCAAGTAGTTCTTTTACTTCGGTCTTTGATAACGGTCAAAAGCAATCTCAAGTTGATTGGATCAAGGATGGTGTTTTGCAATCTCTGGTTCAGACTAGAGCGAGTGCAAAGATAACTTCACTTCCGTATACGCCAATGGGCGATAACTTAATCATGAGCGTTGATAATGGCAGCGGAAATCTAGAAGACCTAGTAAAGAAGGTTGAT
>JBILXJ010000126.1:0-2772 GCA_044378655.1 Candidatus Planktophila sp.
AGCTGCCGGCGTCTGGACAAGTGACATAAGTAGAGCTCACCGAGTTGCCAGCGAGTTACGAGTTGGAAACATTTGGGTCAACACCTACCGAGTACTTTCTGACCTAATGCCGTTCGGCGGAGTAGGCAGCTCAGGTTATGGCCGCGAAGGTGGCACCGATGCGCCTAATCTTTATACCTGGACTAAAAGCGTCTGGATTTCTAAATCACCTGGCCTGCCTAAGAACTATAAGGCGAAGTAAATGGGTAACGACGAGATTAAGAATTTGTACTTAGATACATACCGCCGAAAGAATTTCTTCATTGGTGGCGACTGGGTAAAACCAAACTCAAAGAACGTCATCGAAATCATCAGCCCAAGTTCTGAAGCGCTAATTGGCCAAGTTCCAGATGCCAATACAGCTGATATTGACCTGGCCGTAAAGGCGGCAAGTGCGGCATTTGCCAAAAAGAATAGCTGGAGCACTTGGGCAGTTTCCGAACGCACAAAAGTCATGCGCAAGCTCGCCGATATTTTGGAAGCTAAACATCAAGAATTATCTATCCTTTATGCTCACGAACTTGGCCGACCATATAAACCAACCGTTTCACGCCCCAGTCGACCAGCTGAACTACTTAGGTATTACTCAGATTTAGCCGATCAACTAGAACTAGATCAAACGCGTTTGATTCCGACGCTACAAAACCCAGGTAGCGTAAATAGATCTTCAGTTAAATTGGAATCACGTGGCGTTACCGCAGTCATCGTTCCGTATAACGGCACACTTGAAATGGGAATGTTCAAGATCGGCCCAACTCTGGCACTCGGCGGAACTGTTGTCTTAAAGCCAAGTCCACAATCACCTCTTGAAGGTTACATTTTTGCAGAGGCAGCAATCGAAGCTGGTTTTCCGGCAGGTGTTATAAATGTTCTACCTGGCTCACGTGAAGCTGGCGAGGCGTTGGTAGCCCACAAAGAAGTTGGAATAGTTGGATTTACTGGTTCGACTGCAACGGGAAAAGCTATCGCTAAAACTTGCGCCGAATCTTTCACACCAACCATTCTTGAACTCGGCGGAAAATCTGCAGCAGTCTTGCTAGAAGATGTTGATGTAACATCATTTGCTAAGAATCTGCCTTACCTTGGCTTTACATTTACTGGGCAGAATTGCTTTATTCATTCGCGCGTAGTGGTTAACAAAAATAGGTATGCCGAAGTTCTTGATGCGATCTGCCAATCAGCTGCCACAATAAAAGTAGGCGATCCCTTTGACGATGAAACCCATAATGGGCCCTTAATTAGCCAGGGGCACAGAGACAAAGTTGAAAGTTATATTGCATCAGGTATTTCTGAGGGCGCTCGTATTGCCTTTGGCGGAAATCGACCAGAACACTTGAATAAAGGCTGGTATCTAAACCCGACAATTTTTGCTGATGCCACAAATCAAATGCGCATAAGTCGTGAAGAAATCTTTGGTCCAGTAATTTCAGTAATCAGCGCTGAAAATGATCAAGCAGCGATTGATATCGCCAATGATTCTGAATTTGGTTTAGCTGGTTCAGTTTGGGCCAATGATGAAAACCATGCTCGCGAAGTAGCTGACCAAATAGATACTGGATCAATTGGCATAAATTGCTTCGGCTTTAATACTTCAGCACCTTTCGGTGGGCGCAAAAACAGTGGAATCGGAACCGAACTTGGCCTAGAAGGATTCTTGGCTTATGCAAAATATAAGTCAACGCATTACACGCATTAAAAATTAATACGGCAAAATCTCTAACAGTGCGTTATCTGGAAGCTGAATCATCTTTGTTTCGGCAACCGAGCCACGAACTGTCACAATGCTAATTCCAGGAGACAAATAACCAGCAATGAGTTCACGTTGCTCGCCCTCAACGGGCAACTGATCAATTTCAATGGCATTTCGACCAGCTAATTGCACGGAACTTAATCTATGTAAAGTATCAAGTGGTTTCTTGTAAACACGATTGATTACCTTGATTCCTACTTCACGATCACTAGCCCGGCGAACTTCGAAATTTGATTCAAGAATTTCGCGAGATTTCTCTAAATCCGATGCACCAAGAACACAGATGAAGATGCTGCCCGATTCTTTAGATACATCAGGTAATTCAAAATTAGGAACTTCACTAAGAATTTGCGTTATGTATACAACCTCACCATTAATGCCGGATAGTTGTGCTGCAATCAGGGGCAATGGTTTAGCTGATCCAGATAAAGGCACTGCTTCGTTCATAACCACAAAGCCAGCCGCAACAGCCTGAGCCACATATTTGTGAACATCATCGACACAAATTTCTAAAGCACTCCAACCAAATGTTCGAAGTGGCAGCGGATTTTGATACTGATCAGATTCAACAAATCTGACGCCCCCATTGATTCCATAAACTTCAAGAACTCGAGCACCAGCTAGATCTTTTGCCTGCCATCTGTTGGCTTCTTCAATTCTCAGTTCATATTCAATTTCCTTTACCTGCCATCCAAATGCTGAGATATACATTTGCGCCGATGCAGCTAAATCATGCGTCAAGATTGTTACGGTTTCGATCGGGCCAATTTTCACGCTTTAACCTTATAACTAGCCATAGATTTTTATTCTGTTTATTTCAAATCGTTATACTTCTAGGCATGAAAAGAGCATTTTTCGGTGTTCTGCGGATTGGAATTTCGTTGACTTTGCGAGCGTGTTATAGCAAAGTACACGCAACCGTTCGTAGGTCTGACCTAAGGAGAGCAAATGCGTCACAAGAAAATTCTTAGCGCCACATTATC
>JBILXJ010000127.1:0-2768 GCA_044378655.1 Candidatus Planktophila sp.
TCTGGACTAAGACGGCCACGGCATTTCCGTGACAGGAGGGTTAGTGCTCTCATTTACCCAAAGATAGGCCAGCGGACTGACATATATAAAGAGGTGAAACAAGGGGCTAAGGGTAACTCTTGCCGGCCTCAAAGAGAAAATCGGCCAATTTGCCCTGTGAATCAGGCTTGTTTGGGGACCTAAGCGCCAGGGCTCGGCGGACTAAGACGGCAATCAGAACCACCGTGGCCGCAATACGCAACAGGCTGATCAAGGCGTAACCAGTGACAGGTAAACCAAATTTGGCACCTGTCACAGTTGCTAAGTGTTGCCAGATTGCAACGTGATAAATAACTTCAGTAATTTGCCAAATCCAAAATGCTGGTAAGTCGCGCTTATCAATTAGTGCAATTAGCGCAAGCGGAGCTAACCACAAAACATATTGCGGTGAATAAACCTTGCTAGCGCAGGTAACTGCTGCGATAACAATAAATGCAATTTGGGCAAGAGTTGGAATGTAATCAAGTGCGAATAAGAAAATGCCAAGGGCTGCAATGCAAGCTAGCAATAACAATATTGAAAGATAATTTAGGTTTGCCAGTCCAATACCTAAAGCTGAGAGCGCATACCAGAGTGATCCCCAATCGGCAACGCGTTCAATATTTAATTTATAGAAATACCACCAACCATCGAAAGTTGTTAGTGCGACTGGCAAATTAATGGCTAACCAGGTACCGCTAGTAATTGCTAAATATCTGATTGCGCCTTTGAGATTTGCATTTCGATAGAAAATATAAATTGCTATTGGGATTAGGAAAACTGGGATAAATTTTGTAGCAATTGAGATTCCGATTGCTAACGCACTTAGATCATATTGTTTGCGGTCAAACCAATAAATTGAAAGCATCATCGTTGCTATTGCCCAGAGATCCCAGTTTATATATAAAGATGCAATTACTGCGGGTGTAAATGAAAGTAGATAACCGAACTGTGGGCGAATTCGTGCAGTAACTAGCGCGACGAAAATAAACAAGAGTGCAAGTAAAGCGGCATTTAATAAGTAATAGGTTGTTGTAACTTCAGCTAACTGTGCAGTTAAATACATAACTAAGCCAGTTATTACTGGGTACTCAACTGGCTGTTCGCCACTAAACGCCCAAGCTCCACTGCCAATTGAGCGATTTCCTAAAAGGCTTGGTAAATCAGAGTAACAAGCGTGAATATATTGGCCTGGAGTGGCCCAGTTAAAGCCAATACATGGTGAAAATTTGGCAAATGAAATGGCGCTAGCTAGAAACGCGAAGAAAACTATCGTGCGCGTTTTCATTTTAAGCTCTAGTTACTTCTTATAAACCTGAACGCCACCAGAAGTCATTACTACTGGGTCTGTTCCACCAATATAGACAGGTTCTGGAAAATCAAGAACTGGTTCGCCCTTTAGCGCACCTTTCATGAACGCTGTCCAAATACGTGCGGGGAAAGATCCACCAGTTACCGAATTCAAACCGCCAATGCCATTAAGTGTCTGTGATGCGTTATCACGGAAGAGGGCAACAGAGGCAGCCAATTGTGGTGTGTATGCACTGAACCAAGCTGATGCATTTGATTGGCTAGTGCCAGTTTTGCCTGCTGCTGGTCGACCTAAACCACGTGCAGCGCCACCGGTACCACTGGTTACAACTTTTGAGAGTGAATAGGTTAAGTCGGCCATTACATCTGCGGCAAATACTTCTTGAGTTTGTGATTTACCTTCATAAAGCACGCCGTTGTTAGAACCACGAACTTCTGAAATCAAATATGGTTTAGCGTAAATTCCATTAGCGGCAAAAGTTGCATAAGCACTTGCCACATCAATTACATGTGGGCTAGCTGCTCCAAGTACAACTGATGGCGTTGGCATCATGGCAACAGATTCTGGTATGCCTGCACGTCTTGCCGCATCGACAACGTTTTCTGGGCCTACTCGGATTCCGAGTGGAACAAAGACGGTATTAATTGAATGCGCCATCGCATTTAACATTGAGGTTTGACCCCAACCTTCGTTTCCATAATTCGAAACTAGGTAGGGTTTTCCGGCATCATCAAATGTTTGCGGGCTGTCACCATTCCACATTGAAGTTAATGGAATTCCTTGTTCAAATGCGGCAATAAATGCAAATGGTTTAAAGGTGGAGCCAGCTAGTGCAATTGATTGCGTGGCATCGTTTAATTGGCGCTCTACATAGTCTTTTCCGCCATACATTGCCACGATTTCACCGGTTCCCGGGCGGATCGCAACCAAGCCGATATGCAGATTATCTGGCGCATTGGCAGGGGATTGCTTATTGACTGCGTCAACCGCGGCTTGCTGTGCTTGTTGAACTAAGGTTGTTTTTACAACCAAACCACCAACCATAATTTGATCTTCAGTAAAACCAAACTTAATTAAGTCTTTACGAACCGCTTCAATAATGTGCCCTTTAGGTCCGCTCAGTGAACCAGAAGTTGCGCGTGGCGTAATGTAAGGAATCTTTAGTTTGGCGCCTTCTTTTTCGGTTAGCCAACCTTTTTCAACCATACCTTTAACAACATAGGCAAAACGCGACTCGAGGCGAGGTCGGTTTTCCTTTTTAAAAGCTGGATCATATAAACCTGGTGAGCGCAGGATCGAGGCCAAGACCACTGCTTGTGAAACTGAGAGTTGATCTACGGTGCGATTGAAATACTGCTGTGATGCAGTTTGCACACCGTAAGAGCCGCGACCGAAATAAATTGTATTTAAGTAGTTCTCTAGAATTTCGTCTTTAGAA
>JBILXJ010000128.1:0-2737 GCA_044378655.1 Candidatus Planktophila sp.
ACGGAAAAGTTATTTCAACGCATTCATTTTTTGATCGACCGATTGCAATGGAATTCAATAAAACTTTTGGCCTCTATATCTATACCGGCAATTCAATTTATGGCCTACCTGCAAAATAGTTTAAGCAACGATAAAGGCAATACGGCGATCTAGTGCAGCTAGTAAAAATCTTTTCTTATCAACTGTAACAAATATACCGTGACCTGGTTCAGTGGTTTGTTGCGAAGTAACTAACCGGATCGGATTATTAGGCTGCGTTAGATTCATGGAACAAAGACGCATTTCGCAATTAAATATGAGTTCACCATTTACTAGTGATATTCGTGCCCCTGGCGTGCCATAGCCATCAGTATTCGCTGTCGCGATCTCCTTTGTTTTACCTACAAAGGTGCTTCTGATTTGGTTTGGAACTGGCGCAGAGTTAGCCCCAGCTGCAATCCAAGCCATTCGAACGCCAGCTTTTTCCGGCGCGATTGCGACATCAAACCCAGCTACCGGAACTGCGTTATCAGATTGATCCAGAGTTGAATAACTCCAACTACTTGGCGAGATGCCGTTGCGAGTTGCGTATCTAACCTCACCCGAAGTGATCTCACGCTTTTGATTAATGACTAAGACCGAATCATAAATTAGATGGGTAATTGTTTTGTTTACATAGGCCGCTAAGTGAAAGGCAACATCACCAGTAGTGCGATTATCAGTTTTGCGATCACCATCGATTAGTTCATATGTCCACTTAGTTGCGGTAGTACGCTTTGTGGCTCCGAGCAAAATTCCTTGGCTTTCGTCGCGATAGAAAACTGAGATTCCAGCTGGCGTGATCGCACAAGCATTGCTAATACTCACATCACTAGCAGTACGCACTCGATCAGGGATTTCATAATTTTGAATTGAGGGACCATTGCCGTCAACAACTTCAAAGGCAAATGTCTTTCCATCATATTGGGCATGACGGAGATCTCGATCCAGTGCATCAGGATAAAAGATATGTAGCTTCTGGTTTGTGCCAGTTCCTGAGGTGCAAAGCGAAATCCGGCCAGCAATTTTATTTTTGGTACGACCCGCGCTACCGCCGGCACCGTCAACTGTTGTCTTTTTCCAAACTAAGCCATTCCAAGTTGCAATCCTTAAAGTACCTCTAGCGGCATCTGTAAAAACAATAATTGGCTTTCCATTAAAAGTAGTACTGGCGATATCTCGGCCATCTGTTGTTAAATCAACGGGCGCAAACTTCCAAGCTGCTTGCGGAACTATTGATTTGGTAATAGCTTCAACTGAAGTTCCTAATGAGTTTTGAGCGGTCACTGCGAACGAATAAGAAGTACCATTTTTCAGTCCCGTAATAACAATTGGGCTAGTAGTGCCGCTTACGGTTAGGGTAGTTTTTAAGTTCTTGACTGTGTAAGTAGTTACTTGCGCTGCACGCGCATTTGCGGGCGGGTCAAAGGTAATGATCGCGCCTTGATTTCCAATTAACGCTTCGACATTTCTAGGTGCATCAGGAACGCTTACGGCCAGGCCAACGGGTGGCTTTACACGCATATCTGCCATCATCGCCAACAAAAGTGGGCCAGGCTGGTGGAACACTTCGCCCGCATCAAGATTTGGCGTCATTACGGCATCTGGGCCACTCTTTGAATAAGTGGCTTCATCTAAATGGCTTACTGACGAACCTGGTTCATAGATCACAGGTGTATACATCTTAATTTTCTCGCCACCATTAGCGCGCACACCGTTCTCGCCAATCCAATAAAGCGGAGCAGTTAAAGTTTTTCCTAACTCCAAAGATGGAGTTGGCATATCGGCTAAACGGCGACCATCAGGTGTTTGAATATATGCATCAAAAGGCGTTGGTTGATCGATGCTGCCGTATCCAAAAAAATTGTCATATACATCGACAGATAAAAAACCCAAGCCATGAGCGACTTCATGCAAAATTACTGATTGCAGGTCGTATTCATTACTGCGTGGCTTGTCATCACCACGTTCATTCCAATTAGCAGTTGAATTAACTTGAATAATAATCTCAGGGTTATCGCGGTCTAAATCTTTATTAGCGAGTGCATTGGCAAGCGCTGATGGATACCAAAGCGTTGAATCTGGTGCGCCAATAAACCCAGCAAAATAACTACCAGGTCGGGCGCTTCCAAGAACATCGCTGTTTGCAGTTCGACCCCAAGTTGCATTGACCGTAATATCAACGGAAGATTTGAAATTTTCGGCCCAGGTATCTAGAGCGGCTTGAACTTCAGCGCGGGCCCAAATCGGAAATGAGTTATAGGTAACGTTAAACTTTGAAATCTTCGCTAAATTTGCCGAAGGCGCACTTTGTGCCGAAATTGCAGTTGGGACTGCTGCTACATCTCCAGCGACAGTATGTCCCCAAACTGTTGACGCACGAACTCGCACTTGAGCTTGAGCAGATGGCGCCAGGAGAGAGCTCGAAATTAACGCAACAGAGAGCAGGGCGATGCTTAATTTCGCTCTATCGTTACTGAATTTGCCCCACATATTGCGCAACGCTATCAGGGTGAGATGATTGCCCAATGACCGCGCAACCTAAAATTTCCCGTGAAATTGACCCCACGGAATACTCCGAAGTACTCAATCGGCTGCGCCAAGAACCTGCGATTTCTATGCAGAATTCAGCTGGAAATGCACGCCCGGAACCAACGCTAGATGAGGCTCGTGAAGATTTAGCTCGCGCAATTGGCGATGTCGCCCACTCACTATTTGC
>JBILXJ010000025.1:0-9590 GCA_044378655.1 Candidatus Planktophila sp.
ACGGTCCCAATCTGGTCAACCATCTTTGCTTCCATGAATGGAGATAAGACGGTCTGGCATAGCAGGCGATTAGTCGGAATCGCAGTTGGATTTGTTGGCTTAGTTGGTTTAGTGGGATACGAGAGTATCTTCGGAAACTCTGATCCGCTTTCGATTGGCATGATGCTCGTAACAGCCATGAGTTACTCATATGCGGTTAACATGATTTCAATTAAGTTACCCGATGTATCAGGTATTGCAATCAACGGTTTAGCAATGGTCTTTACCGCAATTGTTTATCTTCCATTTATGATCGCTCAATGGCCAGCGGCAGATACTGTTTCAGCTGAAGCCGCTTTATCTTTAGTCGCACTCGGCATCTTCTGTACGGCTTTGGCTTTTATCTCTTTCTTTATTGTCATGAAGGAGATCGGGCCAGCTCGTGCCTCAATCGGAACTTACGTAAATACCGCAGTCGCTGTGGTCTTGGGCGTATTGATTCTCTCTGAGCCACTAACCCTTGGAATCATTATCGGTTTGCCACTAGTAATGATCGGCTCGTTCTTGGCTAGTCGCAAGCCAGCAGCAAACGCTTAACCCTTACCATTTAGCCATGAAGTTCATCGGGGCCACAATTGGTATTGCAATTTTGGCTGCATATGTCATTGGCTCTGGACTCTGGGTTAACACTGGTGACAATTGGTATCGCAGCTTAAATCAACCATCATGGCAACCGCCAGATTTTATCTTTGGAATTATCTGGCCTTATAACTTCATTGTGCTCGGAATCGCAGCAGTAACCATTGCCGAAAAAGCTTCTCGTGCAAGCGTGGTTATTTACTTGGCTTTCTTCGCATTCTCAGTTGCTTGTGCTCTAACTTGGGCTTATCAGTTCTACCGGCCGCACAACTTGCAACTAGCTTCGTTAGCACTAATTGGTACGGCAGTGCTAACAATTCCAATGTTAATTGTTGCCTTTAGAACATCAACTCCAATTGCATTAGCACTACTGCCCTATCAAGCATGGGTAGCAACTGCTGCAAGCTTGAGTTATCAATACAGCCGACTTAATTAAGGCATTACCAATCCACCATCAACTGGCACCGTAATTCCAGTTACATAACTAGATGCATCGCTAACTAACCAGATTAAGGTTGCAGCCAACTCTTCTGGCTCGCCCAAGCGACCGGCAGGTGCAAACATCTTGATCATATTGACCATATCTTTAGGAAGTTCTTCGGTCATTTCAGATGGGAAAAATCCAGGAGCAAGTGCATTTACTCGGATACCTTTTCGACCAGTCCATTGCGCCGCTAAGTCACGAGTTAAGCCAATCAGCCCAGCCTTGCTAGATGCATATGCTGCTTGCGGTAGTCCTTGAGGCTTTATGCCAAGAATGCTTGAGATATTTACGATTGCGCCGCCATTTTTATTTGCTTTAGCAAATGCTTGTGACATCCAATATGCACCAAAGAGATTCACATCTAAAACACTTCTAAATTGATCTGGTGTTTCATGTGTTGCGGGAACTGCCGTGCCAACGCCAGCGTTATTTACCAAAATATCAACTCGGCCAAACTTTTCCATAGCAAGAGCTATGAGTGCGTCACACTGTTCTGGCTGAGTTACATCTGTTTGCAACGCAGCAAATTTACGACCAGCTGCTTCAACCAATGCACCTGTTTCGGCAAGACGTTCAAGGCGACGTGCACCGAGTACAACATCTGCCCCAGCTTCAGCGAGTGCTTTCGCAAATGCAACGCCAAGACCTGATGAGGCACCTGTGACCACTGCTACTTTTCCATCTAATTTAAAGCGGTCAAGAACACTCATACACTCTCCTCAAATTGGCCTTCTTTGCGTAAGGTTAAGGCATGGACTTCGCACTCAGCGCTAAGACAACCGAATACGCCGCCAAACTGCAAGCTTTCATGGACTCTGAAGTTTTTCCAGCCGAAGCCATCTATCACCAACAACGCGAGCAGCTAATTGCCCTTGGAAAACCACATGCTTTGCCAGCTGTTGTCGAAGAATTAAAGATAAAGGCGAAATCCCTTGGGTTATGGAATCTGTTTTTGCCACATTATGGCCACGGTTTATCAGTTACCGATTATGCGACCTTGGCCGAGATCACTGGTTGGTCTCCTGATCTGGCACCTGAAGCAATGAACTGCGCAGCTCCCGATACCGGAAATATGGAACTACTCGATATGTTTGCAACGGATGAGCAGAAGCAACGCTGGTTGCAACCGCTTCTCGATGGTCAAATTCGTTCAGCTTTTGCAATGACCGAGCCAGCTGTTGCATCAAGTGATGCTCGCAATATTCAAACCCAAATTATCAAAGATGGCGATCACTATGTAATCAATGGAACCAAGTGGTGGACCACTGGTGCCATGGATGAACGTTGCGAAATTTTAATCGTGATGGGTAAAACTAATCCTGCGGCCGATGACCATCACCAGCAATCAATGGTTTTAGTTCCGATGAATACACCAGGGGTGAAGGTAGTTAGAAATTTAACGGTCTTTGGATATGTAGATCAACATGGCCATGCTGAAGTTTCATTTACTAACGTGCGTGTGCCAGTTTCGAATCTGTTAGGCCCCGAAGGTGAAGGCTTTGCATTAGCACAGGCGCGACTTGGGCCAGGCAGAATTCACCACTGTATGCGCGCGATAGGCATGGCAGAGCGAGCGCTATCGCTGATGATTAAGCGCACTGTCTCTAGAGAAGCATTTGGTAAAGAGTTGGTTAAACAAGGCGTGATTCAGGAATGGATTGCACAGGCGCGCATTGATATTGAACAGGCTCGATTATTAGTTTTAAAGGCGGCCTGGATGATTGATACCGTGGGTGCAAAAGGTGCTCGCAAAGAGATCGCCGCAATTAAAGTAGCTGTGCCACAGATGGCAGAGCGCATCATCGATCATGCTATTCAAAGTTACGGTGGCGCAGGTGTAAGCCAAGATTCTCCACTTGCCGCTATGTATGCCGGAGTGCGCACTCTGCGCATTGTTGACGGTCCTGATGAAGTTCATATTAGAGATATTGCGCGGCTAGAAATAAAGCCTTATTTGTCATGAGTGATGTAACTGCGGTCCGCGAAGAGGATCGCTTCGATGTGGAAAAGATGCATGCCTGGTTACGACCATTCATAAGCCTAGATCAGTTGCCTGAAATAGAGCAGTTCCGCAGTGGCGCATCGAATCTGACTTATCTGCTTCACTACCCAGGACGCGATCTGGTATTACGCAAGCCACCAGTCGGAACAAAAGCAGCATCTGCTCATGACATGAATCGTGAATTTCTAATTCAATCAAGGTTACAGTCAGTTTTCCCATTGGTGCCAAAGATGATCGCTTTATGTCAAGATCAAACTGTAATGGGTTCAGATTTCTACGTAATGGAATATGTAGAGGGACAAATCTTTCGCCGTGATGTTCCAGAAGGAATTACCTCTTCTGACATTTCAGTGATGGCTGACTCTTTGATTAACGGATTAGTTCAATTACACGCCGTTGATTCTTCAATTCTGGCCGAGCTAAATAAAGGAAATGGATATGTGCAGCGTCAAGTTGAAGGTTGGTCAAAGCGTTATCGCAATGCGCTAACTGATGATGTACCTGCTGCTGAAAAGTTAATGGCTTGGCTTTCTGCTAATCAACCTAACGATATTGATTCCTGCATTATTCATGGCGATTGGCGCATAGATAACGTGGTCTTTGATTTAGAAAATGCCCGGATCAAAGGAGTATTGGACTGGGAGCTCGCAACCGTCGGTGATCCGCTAATGGATTTAGGCTCAGCACTTGCTTACTGGATTGACCGTGATGATGAACAAGCATTCGCCTCTCTTCGTAGACAGCCAAGCCACTTACCGGGAATGCCAACTCGCGACGAGTTTGTCCAGAGATATTTAGAGTTAAGTGGCCGCAAATGTGATGACTTTACATTTTATGAAGTTTTTGGATTATTCAGATTAGCTGTGATTATTCAACAGATCTGGGCACGTTTTCGCTTGGGACAAACAACTAATCCCGCCTTTGCCGGGTTTGGGGATGCGGTGCATACCTTAATTAATCGAGCTGAAGGAAAAATTTCATGAAGGCTGGACGCATAACTGTTTCAACACGTAAATTTGAAGTGATCGACGTTCCAACTCCAAGCGCTGGAGCTGGGCAGGTTCGCATAAAAGTCGGCGCGGCTGGCGTCTGTTTATCAGATGTACATTTCCTAGAAGGAATTTTATCGCCAGGGTATTTAACTGGTGATGTCGTAACCCTTGGTCATGAGGTAGCAGGCACTATTGACCAAATTGGTGCCGGAGTCGTTTCTTGCTCTATCGGCGAACGCGTTGTCGTTATCGCTGGTGAGCGAAATGGTTCAAATCAGATTACAACCCTGGGATTTGATTACGACGGTGGTTGGGCCGAACACGTTGTAATGAATTCAGAACTAGTCTTGCCAATTCCTGACTCATTACCTTTTGAACAAGCAGCGATTATTCCAGATGCGGTATCTACCCCGTGGGCTGCGATCTCATCAACCGGCAAAATTCAAGCTGGCGAATCAGTGGCAGTCTTTGGGGTCGGCGGTTTAGGAATACACGCAATTCAATTGTTAAAAATTATCGGCTGCAGCAAAGTAATTGCAATTGATCCACGCGAAGATGCTCGAGCCAATGCGATAGCGCGGGGTGCAGATTTTGCATTCGCGCCAGATGATCCAGAGTTAAAGCAGCATCGTGGATTACATGCGGCTTTTGACTTCGCCGGCGTCACTCCGGTTCGCAAAGCAGCACTATCAATGTTGGGCGAACAAGGCCGGTTAATCATTGTAGGAATAGCTAATGAACCTATCGTTATTCCGAGCGACATGGCGTTTACTTACATGCGCACGCAGATAATGGGCCACTATGGATCTGAAGCACATCACGTGAGTGAGTTAATTGAATTCGCTCGTCAAGGTAAATTAGATCTATCGTACTCAGTCTCTGAAATACTTCCTTTGTCACAGGCTACCGAAGCTATTGAAAAGTTAGCTAAAAAGATCGGCAATCCGATTCGTATTGTGTTAAAGCCTTAGCTCTACTTAAGTTTAGTTTTCGGCGAAGCCCAATTTATCTAGCAACTTGGAATCGCGCTGCCATTCTTTTGAAACCTTGATGTGTAAGCCAAGAAAAATACGGGCTTCAAGCTCACGTTCAATATCAGCACGAGCACGCATTCCAATGTCTTTTAACTGCGAACCTTGGTGGCCGAGCAGAATCGCTCGTTGTGAATCGCGTTCAACGTGAACTGTTGCGTGGATATCGAAAAATGGTCGGCTGCCAGTTTTTTCGCGCTCAGACATTTCATCGATAGTTACCACGATTGAGTGTGGAAGTTCTTGACGGGCATCACGAAGTGCAGCTTCGCGAATAAGTTCGCAGATCAATTGCTCAACACTTTGATCACTGCGCATATTAGTTGGATAGAACTCAGGGCCTGGCTTTAACTGCTGGCCGATTAACTTCTTTAATAAATCAATTTGCTCGTGAGTTGTAGCCGATACCGGCACGATTTCATCCCAAGTGAATCCTTTAGCCATCGCCATGATGCTGGCTAAGCGAGTAGCCAAATTCGCTTTGCTAATCAAATCAGTCTTAGTAACTAGGGCAATCTTTTTGCTACGCGGGTGCTTAGCGATTTCATCAATAATGTATTGATCGCCAGCACCTGATTCTTCATCGGCCGGCAAGCAGATAATGATTACATCGACAGAATCTAGGCTCTCTTCAACGACTGCATTTAAACGCTTGCCCAGCAACGTCTTTGGCTTATGCACGCCAGGTGTATCAACCAAGATGGCCTGAAAATCTGGTTCGTTGACGATGCCGCGGATTGCATGACGAGTGGTATTTGGATGCGGCGAAGTAATTACTACCTTGCTGCCAACGAGTGCGTTAACCAGAGTTGATTTTCCGGTATTTGGGCGGCCAACAATGGCAACGAAGCCCGATCGGAATTCATTCTCTGTGCTCATTGGCTAATCATCTCATTACATTGGTGCGAGGAATTCCACCGCATCTGCTACCGAAGTCACGATTTCAGCAGCTCGTTCACCGATTAAGCGATGACAACCTTCGCTAACTGGCGAAGTGATCGGCCCTGGAATCGCCATTACTGGCCGCATTAATTCAGCGGCATCGCGTGCAGTTCGAAGTGAGCCACTTCGAAATGCTGCTTCAACTACTAACGTGGCATTAGAGAGCGCCGCGATTAATCGATTGCGAGTTAGAAAGCGCGATGGAATTGCTGGGGTTCCAGGCGTTACTTCACTTACCAAACATCCGAGTTCGGCAATCTCGGCAAATAAGCGCGCATTGCCAGCTGGATAATTGATATCGATACCAGCTGCGATTACGGCAACTGTTACACCCTCGGCAATCAGTGCTCCCTTATGCGCGGCTGCATCAATTCCGTAAGCGCCGCCACTGATGATTGCCCAATCTCGATCAACAAAGCCAGCGGCAAAATCTTGTGCGATACGAACGCCATATTGTGTTGGGTTGCGAGTTCCTACAATTGCGAGCGAATTACCGGTTAAGAGTTTTGGATCGCCCTTGATAACGAGCCCAATAGGTGGCGCCGCTAAGTCACTTACTGATTGCGGCCAAGTTGCATCTTCTGGAGTTAAGAATGTGGCCCCGGCATTTGAAATCGATTGCAACAACTCATCAGCGTTGCTGAGCTTTAACTTTTCAATCGTTCGAGCATATTTAATTGGGTCATATCCCCCGCTAAGTACTCGGTCCAGTACGTAGCTTGCGCCATTACTAAAGACTTCGCGTGACCAAAAAGTTGAGCCGCCTTCGACTGCGGCAAATAATCTAGCTCGGGCAACTAATTCGGTCATAGCTCTACTCCATCTCGCAGTGTGTATGCCTGTTTCACATCAGCCAAAGTTGCAATTTCATGTCGGTTTAAATCTGCCAAGGTCCAAGCGGTTCGAATAACTTTATGTAGGCCGCGCGCAGTAATGGTTTCGCGATCTAGCTCATCGTGCAGGAAATTCATAGCAGCTCTCTCTGGTTGGAAGGTGGTACGTAGGGCCCGCGATGGGATCTGACTATTTAGTTTCCAACTTTCATTAGCAAAGCGTTTAGCCGCGATGTCGCGAGCTGCAATTACTCTGGCTCGAATAACTGCGCTGGATTCACCTAATTCACTTTGCGCCATCTCGATGCGACTAACTGGGTCAACGATTACCCGCAGATCAATGCGATCAAGTAATGGGCCAGATAGTTTTCCTAAGTAACGACGCACTTGTTGCGAAGTGCAGGTGCAGTTGCGCCCACGACCAGAGAACTTCCCACAAGGACAAGGGTTGGCAGCCAGCACCAGCAAGAACTGCGCTGGAAAAGTTAAGTTGCCAATGCTGCGAGCGATCGTGATTTCGCCCGACTCGAGCGGCTGTCGCAACGAATCTAAAATTCCAGGGCCACATTCAGGTGCCTCATCGATAAAGAGCACACCGTTATGGGCAAGGGATGAAGCACCGGGGCGAATTACATGCGAGCCGCCGCCAACCATTGCCACTCGAGTTGTTGTGTGATGTGGTGCAACAAATGGGGCTAACAACGATTGTGGTGCGCGACTGCCTAACGTACCGGCAATTGAATGAACCGCAGTAACTTCGAGAGCTTGAGCAATAGAAAGCTTTGGCAAGATTGTTGGCAAACGTTGCGCGATCATGGTTTTTCCCGCACCTGGTGGCCCAATTAAAAGTAAGTGGTGTCCGCCAGTTGCTGCAATCTCAGCAGCTAACCGTGCGCGCGGTTGCCCTGCTACATCGGCAAAATCTAAAAGTCCTTCTTCGGTTTCGCACTGCAGATCAAGTGGTTCGGCTTCGGCTCGCTCGCCAGTTCGTAACCAACGTAAAACTTCGGCCAAAGTTTGCATTGGAATTATTTCTAGATCGACCATTAACTTTGCTTCAGCCAAATTTGCCGCTGGAACTACTGCGCGCGTAATGCCAGCTTTTGCTGCTGCTAAGAGTGCTGGAAGTGCTCCTCGCACGCTTCGCACTTTCCCATCGAGTGAGAGTTCGCCTAAGAAAACTGTGTCCTCGCAATTTGGCAAAGTTTGATTAGCAATTAGCAACGCAACTGCAATTGCCAAATCAAAACTTGGTCCACTCTTTGGTAACCAGGCAGGTGAGAGCGAAACCGTAACTTTGCGATTTGGCCAAAGTTCGTTGCTATTAGTTAGCGCAGACCTGACTCGATCGCGTGATTCAGAGAGTGCCGCATCGGGCAGGCCCAACAATGTGTAAGCCGGCAACCCATCGGCAATATCAACTTCAACCGTGACTAGGTTTCCGGCTAAACCTTGCAAGCCGACCCCGAACGTCATTCCCAATGTCATAGAACGTTTGCGCGTAGTTCGAGAGTATGTGAACCATCGGTTGCAATCAGAACTGCGATCGCATCAATTTGATAATCGCACCCAAGGGCTCCGTTAGTAGCCAACCAAGCCAGCGCCAATCGCTGGATTCGATGGGCTTTGGCGCTATCTATTGCTTCAAGCGGGTGACCAAATGCTGAGGAAGAGCGAGTCTTAACTTCGATCATATGAATCAGCCCGCTGCGATCTAAGGTAACTAAATCAAGTTCACCTTCGCGGATTCGCCAGTTACGGGCCAGTATTTCATCACCACGTTTGAGTAAATATTGCGCCGCAAATTCTTCGCCAGCTGCACCGGTACTTAGATTTAGACTTTTCTTCTTAACAGTTCTCATAACGCCAGAGGCTAAAGAGCGGCTCTGACTTAATGACTTACCGCCAAGTGCCTTGTGGTCGAGAAGTGGCTGTGCTTACTTAATAAGCGCTGCCACATTTGCAAAAGAGCGTCGATGTTCTATGCACGGGCCATTTGCACTTAACAATTGACTATGGCTGGCAGTGATATAGCCCTTATGTCCGGCAAAACCATAAGCCGGATACTTCTCATCAAGTTGGCGCATTACGCGATCTCGGTAAACCTTTGCCAAAATTGATGCCGCACTAATTGTGTGTACTACTTGATCGCCTTTCCATACCGCTAAGTTCGGTAGCGCTAAGCCAGCAATTGCATATCCATCAGTTAAGACATATGCCGGTGAAACTTTTAGAGCTTGCACTGCTCTACGCATGCCATCGAGATTCGCCGCATGCACGCCCCGTGAATCAACTTCAGCAGCTGGAATTTCAATGATGCTGTAAGCAAGTGCGTGCTCAATAACTAAATCAAAGAGCGCTTCTCGTTTGCTCTCTTTGATTTCTTTGGAATCACGCACTGGCGCTAAATCTGGATGAAACGGATCTTTCAAGATTACAGCTGCGACAACTAGTGGGCCAGCACATGCACCGCGGCCAGCTTCATCAACTCCGGCGATTGGTGAAATGCCAGCTTCGATTAGCAGCTGCTCAATCACCTTCATGGTTCTTACTTTGTTTTAGTTTTAACTGCTGGTTGATTTAAAGCGTCAACATTTGGTACCAGTGAAATATTCTTAATTGGCCAAATAACTGCAAGTACACGACCAGTAACTCGATTTAGTGGCACAAAGCCTTTATTTATATCAT
>JBILXJ010000026.1:0-9564 GCA_044378655.1 Candidatus Planktophila sp.
AAATCTCAAGTGTGGCAGATGAAGTATTCATGGTGTAGAAATGCAGACCAGGTACCCCTAATTCAAGTAACTGTTCGCAGAGATCAGTTGCTATCTCAATTCCAAGTTTTTGAACTGCCTCTTGATTAGCCTCGATTGCTGAGAATCTTTCGAGAATATCTGCTGGAATCTCAGTTCCGCTTAATTCAGACATGCGTACTAATTGCTTAACATTGGTAACCGGCAGAATGCCCGGGATGATTGGCAAACTAGATCCTTTTGCAGCAAGGGCTTCGACTAATCGCTGGTAACTCTTTGCCTCAAAGAAAAATTGGGTTGTTGCAAATGTTGCGCCTAACGATTCTTTGCGAATTAAGACCTCAACATCTTTTGCTAAATCTCCTTGTGATGCTGGGTGTACATCAGGAAATGCGGCTACGCCAACTTCAAACCCGCCAACTTCCATGGCTAACTCAACTAATTGATCGGCATGGCTAAACCCACCAACTGTTGGCACCCAAGGAGCACTTGGCCCACCAGTTGGGTCACCACGCAAGGCAAGAATGCTGTTAATGCCAGCTTCTTTGTATTTCTGCAGAATTTCGATTAGTTCGCCCCGCGTTGAACCAACGCAAGTTAAATGGGCAACTGTTGGAATCGAGGTTCGTTCGGTGATCTCTGAGGTGATGCGAATTGTGCGATCACGGGTTGACCCGCCAGCACCATAAGTGACTGAGATGAAATCTGGCGTAATTGGTTCAAGCGCTGACATGGCAGCCCAAAGTCGTTCTTCACCAGCCTGATCTTTAGGCGGAAAGAACTCAAATGAGTATTTGGTCGCGCGGATTGCCACTAGGTCAGCGTATCGTTACGCGCGTGAAACCTGAGGCATCTGCTCAATCCCTTGAGCAACTTAAATCTTTGCGCGAGCAAGTCGAGGCGCAACTCAAGGATTTCCTGACAAAACAGAGTGAGTACTTCACCGCGATTGCGCCAGAGTTAAAGCCAGCGGCCACAAGTTTGACTGCCTTTGTGATCAATGGCGGAAAACGATTTAGACCGCTATTTGCCGCCGTTGGTGCAATGGGTGCTGGTTCTCAATTAAGTGATGCTGAAATTAGAGCTTTTGCTAGTTTGGAATTATTGCAAGCTTGCGCATTAGTTCACGATGACTTGATGGATGCCTCAGATACTCGACGTGGCGAACCAGCAATACACAAATTATTTGAAAAAATGCATGAATCAGAAAAGTATCAAGGTAAGGCAACGCAATTTGGTTTATCAGCATCTGTCTTAATTGGTGATCTAGCACTTATCTGGTCAGATCAAATGCTTAACAGTTCTGGAATTAAAAATGAATCCCTGCTTGCCGCCCTTAGCGTTCACGATGAAATGCGAGTCGAGTTGATTGCTGGGCAGTATCTAGATGTTTTCGAGCAAGCACGCGGTACCCAAAGTGTTGCCCAAGCGCTAAATATCGCGCGATATAAATCGGCCAAGTACACAATCGAACGCCCGCTTCACTTAGGTGCTGCAATTGCCATTCCTGACGCAGCCAAGCGCGCGCAAATCATTTCGATCTACTCCGAATTTGGTCTGCCCCTTGGCGAAGCTTTCCAACTTCGTGATGACTTACTTGGCGTCTTTGGTGACCCTAAAGTCACAGGCAAGCCAGCCGGTGATGATTTGCGCGAAGGAAAGCGCACCGTTTTGATGGCAATGACGCACGATCGAATTTCCGGCCCAGCTGAGGCAGAGTTTCTAAAGGAATTTGGAAATCACGACATCTCCGAAAGCGCTATCGCACGCCTACAAGAGATTATCGCTGAGACCGGCGCTGCAATGCACGTTGAAGATCTAATTGAAGAACTAACCTCGACTGCACTCGAAGCAATTAACCGCGATGAAATTGACTCGCAAGCACGCAAACTATTGACCGAAATGGCAATCATCGCAACGAAGAGAAATACGTGAAGATAAATGGTTAAGCAGATTAAAGGTCCTAGCGATCATGTAGTTGTTGTCGGTGCTGGTTATGCGGGCTTAAGTGCAGCTCTGCGACTTGCCGGTGCTGGTCGAAAAGTAACAATCATCGAACGCGAATCTGTCCCTGGTGGTCGCAGTGGCTTGCTTCAAAGCAATGGTTACTCATTTGATACCGGACCAAGTGTGTTAACCATGCCTTCGCTAATCAACGATGCTTTTAACTGCGTTGGCGAAGAGTTAAAAGACTGGGTCGACTTGATGCCACTTAAGCCGCTTTATCGTGCTTTCTATGATGATGGCTCTCAGATTGATGTGCACGCTAACACTGAAGAAATGGAAGCTGAGATTGCTCGCACCGTCAGCTCTGCTGAAGCTGCTGGCTATCGCAGATATGTAGAGTTTGTAACTAAGTTATATAAGTATGAAATGAATGATTTTATTGATCGCAATATCGATTCACCATTGAATTTGCTAACGCCTAATTTGGCACGCTTAATTGCCCTTGGCGGTTTTCGTAAACTACAACCTAAGGTCAATCAGTACCTAAAAGACCCTCGACTACAGAAGGTTTACTCCTTCCAAGCAATGTATGCCGGTGTTAGCCCGCAACAAGCACTAGCTATCTATTCCGTAATTGCATATATGGATTCAGTAAATGGCGTCTTCTTCCCTAAGGGTGGAATGCACGCAGTACCTGTAGCTCTTGCAGCTGCTGCTCAAAAGCATGGCGTCGAGATCAAATACAGCACCACAGTTACCAAGATTGATTTTGAGAATGGCCGCGCAAAAGCGGTAATGACCGATAAAGGTGAGCGAATTACCTGTGACGCAGTTGTTCTAAACCCTGACCTACCAGTTGCTTGGCGTGATCTATTGGGTCAGACACCACGTTCAGTAAAGCGTCTGCGCTACTCACCATCTTGCGCAACTATGTTGATCGGTTCAAGTAAGAAATACGATCACATCGCACACCACAACATTCACTTCGGTAAATCTTGGGATGGCGTTTTTGATGAATTAATCAACAAGAAGCAGTTGATGAGTGATCCAAGTGTTCTAGTAACAGTGCCGACTCATGATGATCCAAATTTAGCCCCTGCTGGAAAGCAGAGTTACTACGTTCTATTCCCAACTCCGAACTTAACTGCCGATATTGATTGGCGCACAGAGTCAAAGCCTTATCGCGACGAAATGATTCGCACTCTTGAAGAACGTGGTTACGACGGTTTCGGTGCCGCAATTGAAGAAGAGCATTTAACAACTCCGCTTGAATGGGAAGCAATGGGAATGGAAGCAGGTGCACCATTTGCAAGTGCCCACACTTTCTTCCAGACTGGCCCGTTCCGACCAAGCAACCTTGCTAAAGGTTTTGAAAATGTAGTTTTCACCGGCTCAGGTACGCAACCTGGTGTTGGTGTACCGATGGTTTTGATTTCTGGCCGCTTAGCTGCCGAACGAATTGTGGGCCCAGTAAAGTAATGGATGAATTAACTGCTGCCGGAATAACCGATCCGCAATTGCGGGCCTCTTATGAAGAATGCAAAAGACTCAATGCTTTGCATGGCAAGACTTATTACTTAGCCACCTTGCTTTTGCCAAAAGCGAAACGACCTTTTGTGCATGCTCTCTATGGCTTTGCTCGCTATGCCGACGAAATTGTTGATGATTTAGCATCCACGCTTTCGGATAAAGAAAAAGCTGCGGAGTTAAAAACCTGGGGCGACGGCGTTCTAGCCGGGTTAAAAAGTGGCAACTCAAATGATCAAGTTGGTCGCGCCCTAATTGATACCGTAAATCGCTTTGCTATCCCCCACGAACATTTTGTGGCATTTTTACATTCAATGACTATGGATTTAACGGTTACTGAATATGCCAACTACGAAGCCCTTATGGAATATGTCTACGGCTCCGCAGCGGTAATCGGCCTTGAAATGGTCCCTATTTTGGGGGCTTTAAGCCAAGCTGCTTATGAGCCAGCTGAAAAATTAGGGGTAGCTTTTCAGTTAGCTAATTTCATTCGCGATGTTGGCGAAGATTTAGATCGTGGTCGGGTTTATCTGCCGCAAGATGAATTAGCTCAATTCGGGGTAGATCGCGAAATGTTAGAAGCACGAAAGCTGACCCCAGAAATTACCGCAGCTCTGAAGTTTCAGATTGAGCGAGTACGACAACTGCAACGAGAGGCAGCGCCAGGTATCTTGCAATTAGAGCGATCGAGTCGTCCTTGTATTGAGGCAGCCAGCGAACTTTATTGTGGCATTGTCGATGAGGTCGAAGCGATTGGTTATGACATTTTCAATAAGCGAGCAAAAACATCTACCGGTCGCCGAATGCGAGTGGCTGGCAAAGCATATGTAAAGGCGATTGCCGCTCGTTAGTTTTTATGCGCCTTGCGACCCAAGTAAACCCAGGTTGCCATTACCGATAGAATTAGTGCGAAGCCAAAGAACAAATCTTCGGCAGGTGCTGAAGCAATTCGAATTCCCAAAATTGCATCTTCGCTATACATGACAATCTCTTTTGAAGTCAGCCACCAATTGGTCAGCAACTGAAATGGCACAATAATCGCGTAAGAAGTCCAGAAAACTTTTCGCTTCAACAACTTCGTGCGCAGCACTTCAAGATCGATAAAGGCAGCAATAAAAACTGCGATGAGAGCAATTTGGGTATAAGTCATGCTTCATCCCCTACTACCCAATGTTTCTTAACAGTTCGTACAGCTTCAATAGTTAACAAAGCAGCCAGTGGCACGATTAGGAAAAATAGAAACTCTTCCAGTGGGATACCAAATGGTCCGATTATTCCCAGAATTTGTTTCTCATCGAAATACCAATGGCCACTATGTATGGCATAGGCATCCCAAATTAGAAAGAAAAGTGCAGTTGGCAAAATACTTAAAATCACTCGCTTAAATCTACGAATGACACCGACCTTTAAAACCACTTCTAACCAGATTGACCCACAAAGAGTAAAAGCCAACATCGCTAGGTAACCAAATTTCTGCACGGCGTAATTCTCTCGTAAAGCCGTACTTTTTGCTGCCTATATGGCTATAGTTTGCTTTGCGGGAGCCGAGAATTTATGGCTGAGAGGATCTGCGAAGTGCAGATCGACCGCTTGACCGGTCCGGTAATGCGGACCTGGAACGGAGCTCTAAATGTCGTACACACTTTTCACAGCCTGGGAATATCAAGTTTCAGTTCTTGAGTTCGTCGCATCAGTCACATCTTTAATTGGAGTGTGGCTAGGCACCACAGGTAAGCGAATTACTTGGCCTTTTTGGGCTTTAAGCAGCGCGCTCTATGCCGTCTTTTTCTATCAAGCAAATTTAATTGCCAGTGCTGCTCTGCAATTTGTCTTTATTGCAGCTGCAGTAAGTGGCTGGCGCGGTTGGGCACCAACTGGTGCAAAACCTGGAAAGTTAAGTACTCGAGGCCGGGTTTACTCAGTTCTGGCGATACTCGGTTTGTGGCTAGCACTTGCGCCATTGCTCTCCCGAATTGGCGCAGCCGCAACAGTTGTTGATGCATTTTTATTTGTTGGCTCACTTATTGCGCAAATTTTGATGGTCTTAGAAAAGTATGAGAGTTGGATAATTTGGTTAGTAGTAGATATTGCTGGCACTGCTCTCTATTTCAATCAAGGCTACTATTTCACTTCATTCCTTTATGGAATTTTCACGCTAGTTGCGCTTCAAGGTTGGAGGCGTTGGTATGCAGATCAACGAAGCGCTTCGCGATCTATTTAGTCAGGCGCTTAAACCTTTAGTTATAGCAATTGATGGCCCGGCAGGTTCTGGCAAGAGCACGCTAGCCGGTGAGATTGCGCGCGGATTTGCTGGTACTTACGACATTGAAGTCATTCATCTTGATGAGTTATATAACGGCTGGGATGAAGCGCTTTCAGATGAACTATTTCAGCGAATTTCTAAGCTAATTGCGGCTCAGCGAGCTGGCCTTGCAACAGATTTAGCTATCTACGATTGGGCCGCCAAATCCTTCTCTGGTTCGCGAGAGATAAAGGCTGTGCAACTTCTAATCATTGAAGGCGTTGGTAGCTCTAATCTGCTGCTTCAAGACCATTTAACAACTTCGATCTGGCTAGATATCGAGCAAAGTATTGGATTAGCAAGGGTCTTGGAACGCGATGGTGAACAAATTCGCGAAGAGATGGTCAAGTGGCAAAAGATGGAAAGTGAATACTTTGCGCGCGACTTAACTCGCGAAAGAGCTGAATTCATCCTCTCTACGCAATAGCTAGCCTAAGATTTAGCTGTGTCTGATCTAACCGGTGAGCTAATTGATGACCGTTACGAGTTAACGGCGCTGCTTGCTACAGGCGGAATGGCGACAATTTATAGCGCTATCGATACTCGCCTAGATCGCAAAGTTGCAGTCAAGATCATGCACCCACATCTTGCTCAAGATGAAGATTTCGTCGGTCGCTTTATTCGCGAAGCGAAAGCTGCAGCGTCACTCTCACATCCAAATATTGTTGCGGTGCAAGATCAAGGTTGGAATCAAAGTGGAGTTCCGGCCGTATTTATCGTGATGGAATTAGTTGAGGGTCACACTCTCCGTGATTATATTTTTGAGCGAGGCAAGCTAACTGTCGATGATGCGCTTTCCTTTATCGAACCTGTTTTAAGCGCACTTGCTGCAGCACACAATATTGGAATTATTCATCGCGATATTAAGCCTGAAAATATCTTGATCTCAAAAGAAGGCCGAGTAAAGATTGCCGACTTCGGCTTAGCGCGTGGCAATATGTTAGGCACCACCATGACGGCTGAATCCAGCGTGATACTAGGTAGCGTTTCTTACTTATCTCCCGAACAAGTTCAACGTGGTGTTGCCGATTCACGTAGTGATGTTTACGCCGCAGCCATTGTGCTCTTCGAAATGATTACAGGTGAGAAACCGTTCGCTGCCGATTCGCCAATTCAAATTGCATATATGCATGTAAACGAGAAAATTCCTTTACTTAGTAGCAAAGTAAAAGGGGTGCCGACAGCACTAGAAGCTCTGGTTGCTAAAGCGACAAGTACTAACCCAGATGAACGGCCGCGCGATGCTGGTGAATTTCTAGCTGAGTTAGAACGTGTCCGCGGTGAAATTGATCCGAAACGTAAGCAGATGAGCCTGCAATTAGATCTTCCAGTTGCCCCAATTCGCGAAGAAGTGCGAGATAAGTCTCGTGCCGCTAAGCGTGCCGAAGCCGCTAAGTCAGCGCAAGCAACCGAGATAGTTACCCCCATGACTGAGAGCACTGCAGGAACTAAGAAAGATCGAGCCGAAGAAAAGCGCCGCGTTAGTAAGCGTGTGCGTCGCAATCGAATTATCGCTTTGGCATTAGCGGTCAGCGTTGGCGTTGCTGGTTGGTGGATCGTACTTGGCCCAGGTGCAAAAGTTGATGTGCCTTCAGTTATCGGTGCTTCAGTAGATAAGGCTAATTCTCTGCTAACTCCGCTCGGACTTAAGAGTGAAGTTGCAGAACGTGTTTACAGCGAAGAAGATGCTGAAGGTTTGATCATTGCGCAAAGTCCAGCTGGTGGTGACAAGACGGATCCAAGTAGCACAGTCAAGTTAACTATCTCCAAAGGTCCAGAGCGATACACGGTTCCGCAACTTGTTGGTTTAACACCCGAGGCAGCAGTAAATGCAATTGCGAAATTGCCTCTGACCACCGGCACAATTACCGAAGTATTTAACTCCGAAATTCCTAAGGGTTTTGTGATTTCAGCTGACCCAGTACCAGGCACAAAGGTGCGACGTGATGCTTCCATTAAATTAGTGGTCAGCAAAGGAATCGAGACTCTTGCGCTAGCTTCTTATGTTGGGAAAATTGGCGAAGAAGCTCTAACTGACTTAAGTGAAGCTGGCTTTGACGTTACGGTCACATATGCTTTCGACGAAAAAATTATCCCGGGTGGTGTGATTTCACAGAACCCAGCTAATGGTGATCTTCCTAAAGGCGCGAAAATCGAATTAATAGTCTCTAAAGGTTCCGCTTTCGTAATTATTCCAACTAAGGGAATTATCGGGCAGACGCAAGCTAAAGCGACTCAGATTCTCAAAGATCTTGGTTTAGAAGTTTTAGTCAAAACTCTTGGTGCCAATAAGGCTAAAAAGGTTATTAACGTTTCGCCGAAAGAAGGCACAAAGGTCAAACGTGGCAGCACCGTGACCATCACAGTAGGCTAGCCAAATGTCTAAAGCGAAAATTAAAGGTCCACGCCTCGGTGCCCACACCCCCACATCAGGTGGAATGGCCAAACGTTCGATCGCTTATGCCGAGCTAACCGGCGCTGAAGTTATTCAAGTTTTTGCATCTAATCCACGCGGTTGGGCTATGCCGGAAAGTAACCCAGTAGCTGATGAAGAATTTCGCAGTAAAGCTGCGGCACTAGATATTCTCACCTATGTACACGCCCCATTCTTGATTAATTTGGGCTCTCCTACCGTAGGCACTTACGAAAATTCCGTGGCATCAACGGCTTACTCGCTAAAGCGTGGCACTGAAATTGGCGCACTTGGCGTTGTTATCCATACTGGCTCAGCTGTCGATGTTAATCATGTTGAAAATGCCTGGAAACAGATTCACGAAGGCATGATGCCGGTCCTAAATGCTTTAGGTGATGATGCGCCAATGCTGCTACTTGAACCAACAGCAGGACAAGGTCAATCACTGGTTAAGAAGTTAGATGACCTAACTAACTATTTGAAAGCTTTGGAATATCACCCAAAGGTTGGAATTTGTCTAGACACTTGTCACGTATTTGCTGCCGGCCATGACATAGCCAAAAAAGGCGGCATGACTGAAACTATTGATCTTCTAATTGAAATTGCTGGCGCTGAACGTTTCCAACTTGTACATGCAAACGATTCAATGGATGTTTGTGGTGCGCTCAAAGATCGTCATCAAAATATCGGTGAAGGTCATATCGGACTAGCCGCTTTCCAAGAGATGCTTGATCACCCAGTCATGAAAAATGTGCCGATGGTTTTAGAAACTCCGGGCATGGAACCTGAGCACGGCAAAGAGATTGAGATGCTAAAGAAGATGCGTGGATGAACGCGCGTCACAATCTGCAATTAAAACTAGCACCGCTCGCACTCTTACTGGTCTCAGCGGCATGGGGTTTAGCTTTCGTAGTCATGAAGCCAGCGATTGAACGTCAGAGCGTAAATAACTTTCTCTTCACCAGATTTTTAATGGCAGTCTTGGTGATGATCCTAATTCGCCCCCAAGTTTTAAAGTTTCTCACCAAAGACCTTCTGCTACGCGGGCTCGCTGCTGGCTTCTTGCTCGGCGGTGGATACATCTTCCAGACCGTTGGTTTAGCTAATACTGGCGCTGCGATTACTGGCTTTGTTACTGGCTTATACGTTGTACTTACCCCGTTATTTGCCGGCCTTATTTTCAAAGAACGAGTTAGCAAAAATACTTGGTTATACGTTTTTATGGCCACAGTTGGACTTGCCTTACTTTCGCTAAAGGGTTGGTCTATTGGCTTTGGTGAGTTAATGGTTTTCTTTAGCGCGATCGCATTTGCCGCCCACATAACAGCGTTAAGTAAATGGTCTGCTGGTCGCGATG
>JBILXJ010000129.1:0-2705 GCA_044378655.1 Candidatus Planktophila sp.
ACCACGTCGCTCATTTATTCAACGCAACGCTAAAGACGTTAGATTTTTGGATATTTAAATGGATGAAATAAGAAAAGATTACGATCGCCAAGAAACTGTCGACCTACAGGTCGAGATGGCTCGCTCTTATTTAGATTACGCAATGTCGGTCATCGTTGGCCGCGCTCTGCCAGATATCCGAGATGGCCTAAAACCAGTTCACCGCCGCGTTCTATACGCAATGTATGACGCTGGTTATCGCCCAGATAAGGGCTACTACAAGTCATCTCGCATCGTCGGTGACGTGATGGGTAATTACCACCCACACGGTGACACCGCGATTTACGACGCAGTTGTTCGTCTTGCTCAACATTGGTCACTTCGTTATCCATTAGTAGATGGCAATGGAAACTTTGGCTCTCCTGGAAACGACCCAGCAGCAGCTATGCGTTATACCGAAGCTCGTTTGTCACATATCGCCATGGAAATGATGCGCGATATCGACGAAGACACCGTTGATTTCTCACCTAACTACGATGGTCGCTCACAAGAGCCAAATGTTTTACCTTCACGTTTTCCAAACTTATTAGTTAACGGAAGCGCTGGTATCGCAGTTGGTATGGCTACAAATATTCCGCCACACAACTTGCGCGAAATTGGCGAAGGTGTGGCTTGGGCGCTTGCTCACCCAGAAGCTAAATCTGATGAACTGCTAGAGCAGTTAATGAAAATTGTTAAAGGTCCAGACTTTCCAACTAAAGCACTGATTGTTGGTCGCACCGGTATTGAATCCGCGTATCGCACTGGTCGCGGATCAATCACTATGCGCGCAGTTGTACAAGTCGAAGAAATTAATAAGCGCACCTGTTTAGTTGTTACCGAGCTTCCTTATCAAGTTAACCCAGATAACTTAGCTCTAAAAATTGCCGAGCTAGTTAAAGATGGAAAAATTAAAGGTATTGCCGATGTCCGCGATGAAGGTAACGAGCGCCTTGGCCAACGTTTAGTAATTGTTCTACAAAATAGCGCGATTCCAAAAGTAGTTTTAAATAATCTTTATAAGCAGACACAACTGCAAGATACTTTTGGTGCAAACATGTTGGCACTAGTCGATGGTGTTCCTCGCACACTCCGTCTTGATGAATTTATTAAGTACTACATTGATCACCAAGTCGAGGTAATTGTTCGCCGCACTAAATATCGTTTAGTTGAAAAAGAGCGTCGCGCACATATCTTGCAAGGATATTTAAAAGCCCTCGATGCCCTCGACGCCGTTATTGCCTTAATTCGCGCTTCAACTACCCCTGAAGAAGCCCGCACCGGCTTAATGAAGTTACTCGATGTTGATGAGATCCAAGCTAACGCAATTCTAGATATGCAGTTGCGTCGCATTGCCGCTCTTGAACGCCAGAAGATCAATGATGAATACGACACTTTAATGGCCGACATCATTGAGTTAAATGCAATTTTAGTTAGCCCAGAAAAACAGCGCGAAATAATCGCGACCGAACTAGCTGAAGTAGTTGCTAAATATGGCGATGATCGCCGTTCGCAGATTGTGGCTAGCGAAGGCGACTTCTCAGCCGAAGATTTAATTCCAGATCAAGATGTAGTTGTAACAATTACTCGTGGTGGTTATGCCAAGCGAACCATGGCTGATCTATATCGCTCACAGCGTCGCGGTGGCCGTGGCGTTAAGGGTGCTTCACTCAAGCAAGACGATGTAGTCGATCATTTCTTTGTGGCATCAACTCATGACTGGTTATTGTTCTTTACTAATCAAGGTCGCGTCTATCGCGCAAAAGTTCACGAACTACCTGATGCAGGTCGCGATGCCCGTGGTCAACACGTTGCTAACTTGCTGGCATTTAAACCAGAAGAAACTATTGCCCAAGTTCTTTCAATTAAGGATTACAACGCGGCACCTCACTTGGTCTTAGCAACTAAGTCAGGTTTGATTAAAAAGAGCGCGTTGATTGAATATGACTCACCTCGCGCTGGTGGGCTCATTGCAATTGCACTTAAAGGCGAAGACGAAGTTGTTAGCGCCGCTTTAGTTGATACCGGTGATGAACTATTGCTGGTTTCCAAGAAAGCCATGTCGGTTCGTTTTGCAGTAGATGATGAATCACTTCGCCCAATGGGTCGCTCAACAAGTGGTGTGATCGGAATGAAATTCCGCGCAGACGATGAACTCTTAACAATGGCGCGCATTACAGCGCAACACACTGGCGATACTTTTGTATTCACCGCAACCGATGGTGGTTACGGCAAGAAAACTCCACTCGAGGAATATCGCTTGCAAGGCCGAGGCGGCATCGGTATTAAAGCTGCCAAGATCGATGAGAACTCACGAGGTTCACTCGTTAGCGCACTCGTTCTGCGTAATGAAGATGAAATTCTGGCCATCACATCAGGTGGCACCGTTATGCGCACACCGGCTGCCGAAGTTCGCCAAACTGGTCGCGATTCCATGGGGGTTCGCCTAGTTAACCTCGACGATGGCGCTCAACTCTTATCCGTGACTTGTAACCCTGAGGAATCAGGGGCGACTTCTGGTTCAGAACCTGCTTAGATACGCACGAGTTTTGGTTAAGTAGCGACTTCGGGGTAACCTTTGGCGCTTACCGCAGATAAATCCATTATTTGCGGGCCTATAGCTCAGCCTGGTTAGAGCGCTTCCCTGATAAGGAAGAGGTCGATGGTTCGAGTCCATCTAGGCCCAC
>JBILXJ010000130.1:0-2700 GCA_044378655.1 Candidatus Planktophila sp.
TGGCAGCGTAATTTAAGCGATATTCGGCACACTTATCAGGTTTGGCTAAGCCGGAAGAAACTCTGAAACTTCGGCAGCCGACGGGTAAGAGCTCTGCGCACCTAGTCGCGTGACACTTAGGCCAGCGGTCTGGCAGCCCAGGGCTGCAGCCTTCGCGGGTGACATTTGCATTGCCAAGCCGAATGCAAAGGAACCGACGAAACAATCGCCCGCACCAGTTGTGTCTACAGGTTTAACTTTCTGAGCAGCAACTTTGGTAATTGTGCCATCGGCGATTACCACGCCATCTTCGCCTAGCGTCACAACCAAATTGATTTTCTGGGCAGCGGCGAAATCAGCGATTACCCCATCTGAATTCGGATCTAAATGCTGAGGGTGTAAATCTTGAAACTCATGACTATTTGGAATTAACCAATCTGTCACCGCCAATAGATCGGCCGGAATCTCTCGATAAGGGGCTGGATTCAAAATAGTTGTGATTCCTAATTTGCGAGCAGCTGTAAATGCAGCAGTTGTGACTTCAACTGGAATTTCAAATTGTCCAATAACAACTTTTAAATCTTTGATTGAATTAATGGCGCTCTCAACCTGAGCAACAGTTACTTTGGCATTTGCACCAGGAACTACGATGATGCGATTATCACCATCGGCATCTACCCAAATAGGTGCGACGCCACTAGAACCGGATACAGTCTCTAGGTATTGTGTGTTTACGCCTTGATCAACAAAATTTTTAATTGCCGATTGACCAAATACATCATCGCCAACAGCACCGACCATGTAAGTCTTAACGCCTAAGCGCGCTGCCATAACTGCTTGGTTTGCACCTTTGCCACCAAAACCAATGGCGAAATCTTTGCCAGTTACAGTTTCACCGCGCTCTGGAATCTGATCGGTGTACGCAACCATGTCAATATTGGTACTACCAACAACTGCGATGCTGACCATTACTTACCTTCCGGAACAATAGTTACTGCGCAATACAGCGTCAGCGCCGCAACAATAACTAGCGGCAGAGCAACAAACCAGAGGCCACCTTCAAATTGATATTTAGCAACGCCTAGAGCAATTAAATTAGCTAATACGGCTGGAGCGCGACCAAATCTGCGCTTATTTTTAAAGGAATAAGCAGATGCCAAAAGCCCAAAGCCTCCGATTGCAGCAAATGACACTTCGCCAGCTAGTGGCGCTAGCTCAAATGAATCAGCAGTTATTGATTTGAAAATTAGGAAAACCCCTAGGGATAGTACGACCGCACCTTCAAAGTTGAGCAGGGCTGTCACGATTTTGCGGCGAGCAGATTGGCTGAGATGCTTCTTTGAATCAGCGCTCACATCACTCTCCTTACCTTGAGATGAGTAATCTAATGGAAAAACCGATTTTCGAACCAATCTCGCATGATGGCCGCCATGATTCATTAACAAATTTGCTGGCACCGCCGCTTTATTACGAAGAGATGGCTCGTGAGCTAGCTCGTTTTCAACGAAGCGCGATCGAACTTTGCGCAATCAGGTTAGAACTTCCGGCCACTTCAACGGTCGATGAAATTGTGGCTTTTGCCGACGTGTTATCAAATAGCGCTAGAGCAGAAGATCTAATTGCCCGAACTGGAGAATTTGAATTCGCACTTCTTGTACGGGGAGATTTATCGGTAGTCGAAAAATTCATAGCCAGAATTGATTTTGCGATTGAAATTTCTTACGCCTGCGTCGCACCTAAAGCCGGAGAAATAACCCTTGAGCTACTTAACCGGTTAGATCAAATTGAATTAACGAGGGCGACGACGACGCTCGCTTGAGTTTGGGCGAGGGCGACGGTTGCCGCGGCTTGGTCCCTTGTTCTCCATAACTGGCGCAATGTAAGGAATACCTGAAGGTTCAACTGCACCAGTGATATCAATTAACTCATTAGACATTGGTTCGACGTGAACAAATATCGGAGTAACGCCTGCGCGTGAAGTTAGTGACTTAACACCAGATTGGCTCTTAGTGGTTGAAAGAAGAACAACATTGCCTTCTTCGCCAGCACGAGCAGTACGACCGGAACGGTGCAAATAATCCTTGTGATCAGTTGGTGCATCGAAGTGCACAACTAAAGAGATGCCATCAACGTGAATACCACGAGCTGCAACATCGGTTGCAACTAGGGCTGCGTTAGGGGTTTCCTTAAAGAGTGCCAAAGTGCGAGTACGAACTGCTTGAGACTTTCCGCCGTGAAGTGCGCCAACTGGAACACCTGCATGTGCAAGTTTGTCAGCCAAGCGATCAGCGCCACGTTGGGTCTTAACGAACAAGATGGTCTTGCCGCTGCGAGATGCGATCTGTGCAGTTACATCATCTTTGTCAGTTGTCTGCATTGTTAGTACGTAGTGCTTCATAGTTGAAACTGAGGCACGATCGTTTTGCAATGAGTGAGTCTTTGGATCATTTAAATATTTTTTAACGAGCGCATCTACGCCGCGGTCAAGAGTTGCCGAGAACAACAAGCGCTGTCCATCTGGCTTTGCTTGATCAAGAATTTCTTTAACTACTGGCAAGAAGCCCATGTCAGCCATTTGATCAGCTTCATCAAGCACGGTGATTTGTAGATCATCGAGTTGAACTTCGCCCTTATCAAGTAGGTCGATCAAACGTCCTGGTGTTGCAACCAAGATTGGGCAAGATTGACGCATTGCAGTGATCTGCTTGCCGTAAGGCATTC
>JBILXJ010000131.1:0-2698 GCA_044378655.1 Candidatus Planktophila sp.
CGTGACATAGTTTCGATTGATACAACCGAAGGTAAAACCCGCGCTGCAATACCAGCAACTGAATCTGGCGAGCGTTCAATGGTTGAAGTTGAAGAAACTAAATTAACGCCACTTGAAATTAAACCTTTAGTTGCGTCTCCGCCCAGTATGCCGCCGAGTAATCCAGCAACTAAAGCAAGCACAACGATTGATGCAGTTGGCAGAGTGCGTTTCTTGCTGGCGCTTTCGTCCAGGTTGTCGAGGAAAACTAATTGATTTGGCTTGCGGCGAAAGATCCGCGCTGGCTTGGACATGTGACTATCTTCCTACAACTTAGTAGCGATCAACAAACCATCACCGACTGGCAATAGCGAACTCTGCCAATGGTCACGGTTGGTTTTGATTCTTTTCCCAGCCTCGCGAAGGGCGATTGTCTTTGGGTCACGCTGTGCTGGATCTGGCACTTTGCCACCACCAAAAAACGAATCGATAACTAAGACGCCACCACTGCGCAAAATTCGATGAGCTTCATCGATTGTGTAAGTTAAATCAATCGGGTCGTGGCGTAAGAGAACCAAGTCATATGCGCGATCAGTTAATTTACTTAAAACATCCATGACCGGATTAGTAATTAGGCGAAAGCGAGCTGCCTCGATCTCGGCCTCGTAAAAAGCCATCTTGGCAATGCGAGCATGTTCTATTTCATCATCAATTGAAGTCAATGTGCCACTATCGATCATGCCGCGTAGCAAATAGAGGCTGCCAACGCCAGATCCGGTGCCTACTTCGACTACAGATTGTGCAGAAAGAAGATGAGCTAGCTGTTGCAGAAAAACACCAGTACCAACGCTGATGTCATTTGCGCCGACTTCTACTCCACGTGCACGAGCGTGTTCGAGAACTAAATCTTCGGGATTAAAGTTTTCCGCGTAGTTAACAAGGCTCGGAATCATAGCGATGAAATCCAGGTTGTTAATAAACGAACTCCGAAGCCAGTGCCGCCTTTGGGATTCTCGCCCGCATCAACTTCGCTACGCGCAGTGCCAGCAATATCAAAGTGCACCCACTTGCGATCACCAACAAATTTTTCTAGGAAGAGCGCCGCAGTTACTGAGCCAGCGTTGTAGGCTCCTTTGGCGGCATCGTTATTGATATCTGCAACGTCACTCTCAAGTGCGTCAATGTAATCATTAACAAGTGGCATGCGCCAAACGCGATCGCCCGATTCATTTCCTAGTTCATAAAATTTTGCTGCCAACTTGTCATCTCGCGAATACATAGCCGCGTATTGACGTCCTAGACCAAGTGTTGCTGATCCAGTTAGCGTTGCTACGTCGATTAAATAATCTGGCTTTAATTTCAAGTTTGCATAAGCCAAGCCATCGGCAAGAACTAAGCGACCTTCGGCATCAGTATTTAATACTTCTGTTGTGGTGCCTCCGAAATGAGTAATTACATCGCTCGGGCGTTGAGCAGTGCCAGATACCGCATTTTCAGCACACATTAAGAGTGCGGTAACGCGAACTCGTGGCGCTAATTCAGGAAGAGCGCTTACGACGCAGAGAACTGCGGCAGCACCAGCCATGTCAGTTTTCATCGCCATCATGTTGTCGTATGGGCGCTTCATGGAATATCCGCCTGTATCGAAAGTTATTCCCTTGCCGACTAAAACCACATGTGGCCAAGTACTAGAACCTTTTGGCGCATAAGTAATCTCGATAAAGCGAGGTGGTGATTTACGAGAAGAGTTACCAACTGCAGCTAAGCCACCAAATTGCGCAAGATCTTTTCCGGCTAATACTTTTATCGAAATATTCCGCTCTTTAGCTACCGTCTTTGCATTTGCCGCTATCCAGGCTGGTGTCTTTATATTTGCAGGCGTATGTACTAGATCACGAGCACGCCAGACAGCTGAAGCAATAGCAAGAGCGCGCTTTAGTGCCAGAGTTGAAATTGAAAGCGAAATAGTTGGCTTAAGTGGTTTTGCTCCACTCTTTAAATTCCAAAGGTAAGCGCCCATAGTTGCCGAGATGGCATGAGCTGTTGCACTTGCATCAGTTGTAGCGCAGAAAGTTGAAATACTTTGAGCTTTACCTTTGACCTTACGACCAACAGTGGCACCCGCGGCACGCAAAGCAGCTAAAGATTGATCGCCTAAACCAACTAATAACAATCTTTCGGATTTAGCATCTGGTGCACTAATCGGAAGTTCGAAGGCTTCGCCGGCTTTTCCAGTTGGTGTGAAAAACTTAAGTTCATCAAGAAGATCGATTTCAAAAGTGTCGGCGATGCTTTTCAGCAATAGTGTTGAGCCGACTAACTTGAACTCTTTTTCAGCCTTTGGGTCTGAGTTTTCGACCGCTACAAAACCAAGGGCAATAATTTCACTAGCAAGGGCCAACTTAAGTTCCGCTGGGATCGCCTTTAACTCTGGAAAATATGCAGGTAGAGACATAAGCGGGAGGCTATCTGATTACTACTTCTTAATCAGCCCAACCGCTGCGTGTAACGCGGCACTTAAATTTGTGGCTTCTTCGGCATTCATTTCAACGACTAAACGTCCGCCGCCTTCTAGTGGAATTCGCATAACTAGGGAGCGGGCTTCCTTGGTAACTTCCATTGGGCCATCACCAGTACGAGGTTTCATGGCAGCCATTGGAACTCCTTTAAAGATCTTACGCGGGTGTGAGGGAGAAGTATCTCGCATTTAGGGGGTGAA
>JBILXJ010000027.1:0-9500 GCA_044378655.1 Candidatus Planktophila sp.
TAAGCACTGAGTCAAAGTTGAGTTCTTGTACTTTAAGAGCTACAGAAAAACCCCGTTGTTAATAGCAGCGGGGTTTTTGCTTTTCTATTTGTTTTGAAGTGGCTGTTAGTGTTTTATTTCGTGATTGAAAGATTTATTTTTTGACCATCATGTAATTGCTGATCTGGTAGACCCTTTAATACATGCACTTTTGCTTCACCGACTACAACCCAGTGGGTATCGCCTGAACGCTTAACAATTGCAGTTAGTTCATCGACGCCAATTAAAATTGAATCATCTGGTACATGCAGTAATACTTTTGCTGCGCTCTCAGGAATCCATTTAAAGAATTTATTGAAGTGCGGAATCACGCGAATTTCCGGCAACAGGTTTAGCCCAGGCGTTGGTGCTTTCTTTAGCAAGCGAAAGTTTGGGATTTGCGAGCTAAGTACCATTGCACCCGCACTGCAGCCAGCCAAGGAAGCACCGGTATTCCAATTTTCAATAATGGCCGACCAAAGCGGAGTATCAATCAGAGTTTCACCAAGATGATGCGGGTCTCCCCCTGACATATACATAAGTGCACTATTGGCAACGGCATCAACGTATTCTTGATTGAAGGCATCTTCGCGCGAGTAGATCGGTAAATAAGTGCATTGGACACCTAAAGCATCTGCTTGTCTCTGGCCAAGTGATCGCCAGTATTCCAATCGGTCGGCGCTTTCACGGCCGGCCGCAGTTGGAATCTGCAAATAGCGAGCTTCTTTACCGTTTTTAACACCGTCGGCAATTAGCGAACTCTCAAACTGCGCCATGGCAGGTAGATATTCACCTGAACCAACTAGCGCGAGAGACCCATTCATTTAACGAGTGTAAGCGGATTTAACTTTATTAAACCAAAGTGCCGGCAAAAATTTGCCAAGCGAGTGCAGATTTAGCAATAAGTGAAAGAGTTATGTAAGTCTTCTCGCCACGTAAGTATTGCGCCCACTTGCCGACTTTCTTGTATTGCAGGAATTGCACGATGGCAAAAATGTTAAAGAGCACGAAAAGTGAAAATACGATTCCGTAGACAAACAGAGGTGCCGAAGCATCGCCGATGCCTTTGATTGAGAAGATATAGAAAACCAGGCCGATCCACGGAACGATTCCGGCGATGCAACCAAAAATAAAGGGTAGCCAGCCGCCATTTCCTGGTGTCTCATATTTTTCTTGTAACCAACCGAAAAGAATCATTGACGCATTAACACCGAAGATGGCAATGATTGCAGCCACATCTGAGACGCCGACAATTTGAGCAATCAGAACGATCATTACTGAAGAGCTAATTGAGTATTCAACCCAACGGAAATAATTGCGGTTTTGAGCTAGCCCGTTTTGATAGCGATCAAAGTATTGAGGCGAAGCAACTAAGAAATGGAAGAAAGCAGACAGGCCAAGGAATAGCGCCACGGTTAGTCCGACTGGAGTGTCGAGCAATGTTATTGGCTCAGCAAATGTGCTTCCTGGCGGGCCAGTCATATATCTAGCCACGATTGGCAGCGTGAAATCATTAGATAAGGCGATAACTGCGACCATTTGGGCTAAGTGGAAGAAACCCGCAATCAGGTTATAACGGCGGATAGTTGCTGAATTAATCTCTTTGCTCATGACTTAATCTTCCCATGAAAGTTCTTAAACACTGATCTACTATTGCCTGATGTCACGCATTGCTAAAACAAAGAATGGCTTTGCACCAAAAGTCTGCGTGCGTTGTGGTCTGGAATTTGAATGGCGCAAGAAGTGGGCAAAAAACTGGCCAGAAGTTAAGTATTGCAGCGATAGATGCCGAGAGAATAAATGAAGCGCATCATCTATCTGCCCTTTGATCATCTACATCGAAATTTCGGTGCTTTAAAGGATGCCAAACCTGAGAGTGATCTGATTGTTTTCGTCGAAAGTGCTCGCATGACCACTGGTCGTAATTGGCATAAAGAACGGCTTTTCTTTTTACTTTCTAGCGCCCGGCACTTTGCAAAATCATTAGAGCTCGAAGGATTCACCGTTGAATATCAAAAAGCGCCCAACATCGTCGATGGCCTTAAATCTGTTCAGGGTAAGCACAAAGGTTTGCCGATTATCTGCGCTGAACCTTCCTCATTTAGACAGTTCGCAGCGCTAAAGGAATTTGGTGTCGAATTTCTTGAGAATGATTTCTTCTTAACTCCTCGCCCACTCTTTAAGTCCTGGGCAGACTCGCAAAAGAGTTACTTAATGGAAAGTTTCTATCGCAAGCAACGGGTTCGGCTAAACATTTTGATGGATGGCAACGAGCCCGCAGGAGGTGCTTGGAATTTTGATAAAGAGAACCGCTTGCCACCGCCAAAGAAATATGAAGGTCCCAAGTATTTAGAACATCAGCGCGATGAGATAGATGAAGAGGTAGCTAAGGAGATTGGTCATGTTATGACCGCGACCTGGGCAACTACTCGACAAGGTGCTCTTGCTCAACTGAAAAACTTTATTGATAATCATTTTGGTGATTTCGGCCCCCTTGAAGATGCGATGACAACTGATAACTGGGCGCTACATCATTCTTTGCTGTCACCGTATTTAAACAATGGTCTTTTGCATCCGAGTGAAGTAATTAACGCGGCCGTTAAGGCCTTCAACGGTGGCAGTATTCCGATTGAATCCGCTGAAGGTTTTATCCGACAAATCATTGGGTGGCGTGAATATGTAAATGGTATGTATTGGTTTCTCGGCCCCGATTACCGCGAGAACAACCAACTAAATGCGACTCGTAAGTTGCTGCCGCTGTTTAACGACCCTGATGCAACTCAAATGAACTGCATGAAAAAAACAGTTAGCGATATCAATGAGCGGGCCTGGGTTCACCATATTCCGCGGCTGATGTTGCTTTCAAATCTTGCTTTAGTCACAGGAACGAACCCGCAAGAGTTTCTGGAATGGATGCGTGAAGTTTTTATCGATGCCAGCGAATGGGTGATGGTTCCAAATGTGATCGGCATGGGAGTTCATGCTGATGGTGGGCAGATGATGACAAAGCCATATGCCGCAGGTGGTGCTTATATTTCGCGCATGTCCAATTACTGCAAGCCTTGCGCTTATAACCCCAAGTTACGTACTGGCGAAACCGCTTGCCCATTTACAACCCTTTATTGGGACTTCCTTGATCGCCACAAGGAAACCTTTGTTAAGAATCACCGTATGAGCCAGCAAGTATTCGGGCTGAACCGCTTAAGTGACCTGCCCGAACTAAAGGATCGAGCGCAGGAAGTGCTGAAAGGTTTGGAAGCCGGAACAATTTAAATTGTGGCTTTAATTTTTACTTTATCGCCAAGCTCTATTTTTAGTTTTTCCCGAATAGCTTTTTTAAGCGGCACTAAATAACTGCCATCTTTTGGAAAAAGGGCGGTATAGAAAACTTCATCACCGATCGTGATATCTGCCGGAATAACACCCCATCCGTAGGTGACCCCAGATGCAATTTTTGTGATTGCTGCAGCCTCTTTTTCAGGTACCCGAAAAAAATGAAACGGGGACGGTCCACGCCAATAAATTAGCTCGGAAGTAAAGGAAAGATTCAGGCGAGCAGACATGTTGTTAATTTTACTCAGAAAGCTTTGTAGTGATCAACTAACTACTAGAGCAGTAATACCTAAGGCGATTAAAACAATAGCTGCTGCGATAGATCTAGGTTTACCAAGCTGCTGTGGCAACCCTTTAATTCCGCTGGCTTGATCTTGGTCCATATCCTTTAAGACATTTATAAAGTGAGCGGCCATTCCAAATAGCGCTCCCCCTAATAACATCCAAAGCGGTGGGTTTAAATCTTTGGAAATCACAACTGATGAAGGCAGCGCGGCGAAGGCAATTGCATATGGCAACGGCGATAGAACATTGAACTTAAAGTAGAAGTTGTATGCAACGCCACAAGCGATTCCGAGCATGTAAACCGAGCCACCTTTGAGTCCAAGAGGGCCTAAAAGATTGGCTATGAAAGAAAAGGGCAGCATAAAACGCAACCACTTTTGTAGGTATTGCTTAGTGATTAACCCTGAAACTAAAGGCTTCTTGGTGCGTTGATGCTTTAGATCATCGTCGAAGTCATAGAGATCATTGCTCCAGCCGACTACGAGTTGGCCCGTAAATACACCGAAAGCAATGACATAGGCCGGGCCTTCCCACCAGTAATACGTTGCGAAGGCAAAGGAGATTGCAGTGACTATCAATGTGGGGCCGAAATGAGCGGCTTTAAGTAGGCCCTTTAACTTCTTCATCTGTGAATTCTATTCGGTTATCACTTAGGCGATAAACTTTGGCAATGGCTACTAAAGACCCGAGTCGCGAGGCGCATTTTCCAGCGATTGAAAAAAGATATGGCGAGAAGATGTCATATTGGTTCAAGGTTATGAAAGCCCTTGAAGGTCAGAAATACCCCGAACAAATTGCTCATTTACGCGAAAACTATGGTTTTTCGCAAGCCCATGCCAATGCTTTGGTGATGTATTCACGCGGTTCAGTATCGGCCCATAGGCACGAAACTCCTGCGCAGTATTACAAGAGCATTGATCCAACTCAGGCTAAAACAATTAAGAAGGTAATCAAGGCGATTCAAGATAAGTATCCAGAACTAGAACTTGTGATTGCTTGGAATCAACCAATGCTGCGAAAGGGCACGTTCTATGTGTTCGGTGCCTCGGTTTCTAAGAACCATATCTCGATCGCGCCTTGGAGCACTGAAGTGTTAGATATATTTCGCCCGAAGTTAACTGAGTATCGAGTAACTAAGAAGACAATTGCAGTTCCCAATGATTGGGAAGTTGATGTTAAGTTACTGCAGGCCATGGTTAAAGCGCGCTTAGCTGAGAGCTAAGAGATAAAAACTTTTTGCTACTTACTATGAAGTGAGTTCCAAATTTCTACGCAGCGCTGCGAAACTTGAATATCTTCGGCCCCAGATGCTCCGGCTGATCCAACGGCGCCAACAATTTCGCCATCTAAGTAGAGCAGTTCGCCACCCATAGATAGAACTAACTTATTGGCGCTAGTTCCCATGATGCTGGAATAAACAACTGGTCGCTTTTCAGCAGCTTCGACCGTCTTAGCTGTTGGGCGACCAAACCAAATTGCGGTGCGAGCTTTAGCGGCAACAGATTCGATCGCAGCCATTGAAGCATGCTCGGTGCGCGCATACGAAACTAAATTGCCAGCTGCATCAGCTATGGCCACAGTCATTTCAAGACCAAGTTCTTTGGCGTAATTAATTCCGGCTAAGACCACTTGTTGTGAGATCTCTGGTTTATGTATGTATGCACTCATCGCGCTCCCCTTGCTCCGTAATAGATTCCAGCCGATTCAAGTAATCTTTTTTGAACATCGCGTGCATGACTCATGATTTCATTTGGTTTCATGCTTTGATGTTGGTAATTGAACAGGTGCCATTTGCCATCCATGGCCACATGTTTCACGCATTTAGCTTTAGCTGCCATTACAACTTGTGAAACTAAACCAGCTGGTGGTTGCAGCTCAGGTGCGTTGCCATCGATGACAAGTAAGTCGGCTCGCTTGCCGACTTCAAGTGAACCAATTTGATCAAATAGTTTCAGTGCTTTTGCGCCATCTCGAGTAGCCATCTCGAGCGCGCGCAGAGGAGTGAAAGATTCTTGATCACGATTTAGGCTGCGTTGCGTTAACACTGTGGTCTTCATAGTCTCAAAGAAATCATGTGAACCGTTTGGGTGATCTAAACCAAGGCCGACCGGAATACCTTTTTCCGAATATCTACGTAGATCGGGAATAGCTAAGCCCATATGCATATTGCTAACTGCGCAATAAGCTGCCGATGCCCCGCTCTTGGCAGCTAACTCAACTTCGAGATCATCAAAGTGAACTGGGTGTGCCAGTAATGATTTTTCATCGAGTACGCCAAGTTTCTCTAAGTGCACTAGCGCTGGGTAGCCATATTCTTTACGGGCCCACTGATCGAATTCCTCGGAATAAGTCAGGTGCATTGCCATTAACTGATTGCGCTCTTTATGTAAGGCTTGAACTAATTCATCAGTAACGCGAGGCAACGAGAGTGGCTCGGGCTCGATGGTTACTCGCTCATTTTGGTAAGTACTGCGTAAGCGAGCGAGCTCAGCTACTGACTCGGAAACCGTTAATTGATAATCACTAGGCACGAGTTCAGTCTTATTAACGAAGGCAGCGCAGAAGATTACGCGCAGCCCTGATTTAACTGCTGCCGTGATCGAGCCATCTAACTTAGACAACCCTTTCCAGGTTGATTGGGAATCAGTTGAGGTGGTGATTCCACTTTCCAATAACTGCAAATAGCCCAGTGAGGCACCTGCTTCGCACTCTTGGCGATCTAAGCCAATAGACATTTTCAGCCAAGCACCATCTCGCACTGTGCCAACTGCCATTTTATGTTTTGGTTCAGCCCCTTGAATTAACGAGCTCGCTAAATGGTGATGGGTATTTACAAAAGATGGCAACAAAATGTCGTCAGCGAAATCATGAAGAGTTTCGCCATCAGTTGCAGCTGGTCGACCTGCGCCGACTTCCGTAATCAAATTATTCTTGACTCGCAAATATCCGGGTGAAAAAATCTCGCCCGCATCATTCATGGTGATAACAGCTGCGGCATAAATCAACTGCGCACTGCTGCTACCCATGGTTGCTTCTACTTGTTATCGCTTGCGCTTCGCTTGGCAATGGCAGCATCCCATTGCTCGCGAAGTGGATGCTCAGAAGGACCAACTTCGGTAATAATGCGCATTAGGCGATCCATGAAATCATCACGAGTCTTATCGAGCACAGTTTTTTCTGAATCAGTTGGGCGGAAGGCATCAATCTCGCCAGCCTTCAAATCACCATTACGCACAAGTTGCATTTCAAGTGCTCTTATTCGGGTATTGGCTACGTGTAGATCCATTCCCAGTTCTAGAATCAAATCAAATAACTTTGAGACTTGTGGGTTTCCGAAGAAATCGAATTCTTGAGTCATTACGCCGCCTTCGTTGCTTGTAGTACGCACCATGGGAAATGCCAATCAGTGCGCTCTGGCCAACCTTGTGGACTCAAGCCTTCACTGCGTTCATCGAAGGCAACCCACTTGGCATCTTTTAGGCCTAAACGTTCGCACTCTTTAATTAGATCGGTTGCAAACAAGGCGCGGAAATAAGGCTCATTATTGCGTTCGGCATGCTCATAAACAGTGGCATCGCGAGCAGGATCCCCGGTTGGCTGGAACTCTAGGAATCGAATAACACCGCCTGGCTTTAACAAGCGAGCAGCTTCTTCAATTGTTTCAACGATGGCGCTCTGTGGCATCTCGTGAAGAATCATGGTGCCAGTTACCAAATCAACCGAGGCATCTGGCAAGCCAACATGGCGACCATCTTCTTGGCGGAAATTAATTGGCAAACCTTCGGCTTCAGCTTCAGCATGAGCCAACTTCAAACCAGGAGCCGCTAAATCGACACCAATGATTTCGGCACCTGGATAACGTGAGACAAGTGGTCGAGTACTTTTTCCAAAACCACAGGCAATATCAACAACACGTGCATTAGTTGGTAGATCAGGAAGAGCGGTATTAGCAAATAACTTGTGGAACTTGTAACCATCGTTATCGCGCAACATAACTATGCGTGCTCCGAATTGGTAAACATAACCCGACAAATCATTTGAATAGAAGCTACCTGGTTGCATATGAATATCGGTATCGGTGTACCACTTTGGCAACTGCAGATCTGGATCTAGTTTTAGTGAACCCTTACCGACGGCGGCCACTGAATTAATCTGCTCAAGTAACTCATCGCTGCAACGGAAAACTACATCGCTGCCAAGTCGCCACATCATTTTCTGGCCGATACGTTCTAAATGGCTAAACCAGGAATAGAGCGACATCGCCTTCATCTTGATTTCACCTTCTTGAGGTGAGCTAATTTTTATACCAGAGTTTTTAAACTCATTGATAAATGCTGGATAAACAGTTGCCGACCATTGCTTGCGTAGCGAAAGAATAAAATCAGCGCTAGAACGCTCATCCAGAGTTAGCATCTCTTCGATATCACGCATCTTTTTTCCTCTTCTCTCTCTAAAAATCGCTTAGTAAGCCTGGCAAACACAGCCGTCGAAAACAGGTAGCTCTGCTAACTCTTTCGGCAAGATCGGATCGTGCTTAGGTTTCCAATTAAACTCTCGTGAATCTGGTTCGTAAATAGTGCTCAACGGGCCACCAACTGTGCGGAAAAGATAGAGATTTCCAGTCATTGAGCCGAATGGGCCATGGGGTTCTTCAGGTGGGCGCCAGAAATAAGCACCAGGGGTCATCACGCCAAGGTGGCCAACTAGTTCACCTGAAAGCAAATAAGCCTCTTCAACGACTGGGTGTTTTTCAGAACGCATTCCGTAACGAAGTGGCATGGTGCCAAGTACCCAAGTTTCATCTTGAGTTACTGGGTCGCGGCGCATCCATTTGCGTCCAGCACCTGGTGGGAAATCAGGATTGAAATTTCCACCCCATTCCCCGGCCAATGAATCAATATGTTTAATCACGCGTTCAGCTTCTAACTCTGGACTATCGCCAGTAGAAGCTGTAGCAACTGGTGCTACGTTAAAGAAAGTAAGAACGATTGCGCCTTTACTTGAAATCTCAGAGGTGTGATATCCCTTTGGGAAATGACCATAGTTGTAACGACCATACTTTTGGCCATCAATAGTTATCTCGCCATCAATTACAAAGAACTCTTCGTCGGCATTTAAGACGTGGTTATTTGAGTGGCTATAACCTTCGGGATATTTAAGAAGTAATGAGCAGCCGCCACTTTCGGTATCTAAACTTAATTCGCGAACTAAGATACCTGGGCGAATCTTGGTTACATAACTTTTTTCAACCCAGGGCAATTGTTGAGACTGGATGAACTCAATAAAGGGACGTCCCATTTGTGGCTCCTAGTTCTTCAATTATTTCGACGAAGTAAAACTGATATGTGGTTGTAATTCACCGGGATAGAAACAGGCAACTTTGCGACCATTTGGCATCGTTTGTAATTCTGGCGTTTGGGTACTGCATTCAGGACGAGCAATCGGACAACGTGGGTGGAAAGAGCAACCAGTTGGTCGAGCAATTGGCGAAGGTGGCGCTCCATTTAGCACAATACGATCGCGACGAGTTGCTTCATCTAGCGCCGGAACTGCTGAAAGTAACGCCGCGGTATATGGATGTTGTGGGTTTGCAACGACATCATCGCAAGCGCCTTCTTCGACAACTTTGCCCAGATACATAACAACTACGCGGGTAGCTAAGTGATAAACCAGGCGTAGATCGTGCGAAACCAAGATATACGAGATATTTCGCTCTTCTTGAATGCTTTGCAAGAGATTAACGATCTGAGCTTGGGTCGAAACATCAAGGGCTGAAACTGGTTCATCGGCAACCAGAATTTTTGGATCTAGCGCGAGTGCGCGAGCAATTGCAATACGTTGACGTTGACCACCTGAGAATTGGC
>JBILXJ010000028.1:0-9406 GCA_044378655.1 Candidatus Planktophila sp.
CTACAGCCAAGCAGCTGTATTCATCAAGCAACTACGTGACTCAGGTTCAAAGGCGATCTTCGCTGGCGGCGACGGAGTCTTCAACCAGGAGTTCCCAAAGCTTGCGGGCGCTTCAGCTGAAGGTTCACGTGTTACTGGTGTAGGCGGCCTTGCTGGCGTTAGCGCAAAGCTCGAAGCAGATTACAAGAAGTCAATGGGTGTTTCTTCTGGTGTTTATTCAGTTGAATCAATGGACGCAGCAAACATCCTTCTTCAGGGAATCCTAAAGGGCAACACAACACGTGCGAAGATGCTTGCTTGGGTTAAGGCCTACAACGGCAAGAGCATCACTGGTAACACCATCAAGTTCTCTGCAAATGGCGACATTTCATACGGACTCTTTGCTGGTTTCACCACCAAGAATGGCGTACTTGTTAACACAGGTATCATCAAGTAATAAATAAATCCTAAGGAATTGGGTGCTCTATCTCTCTAAAAGAGGGGTAGAGCACCCATTTCTTTGATTTTTCGACTATCTTTACCCATCGCGGGTTTGCGGGTAAGAGGAGATACATGTTTTCAGTACTGATAGACCAGTTCTGGTCTTTAACGATTGCCGGCGTTGCTTTGGGCTTTATTTACGTCCTGGTATCCCTCGGTTACACCATGGTGTACGGAGTACTTCGCATGATTAACTTTGCGAACTCCGAAATCTTCATGTGGGGAACATTCGGAACCATCATCACTTCGCGTGATCTTTTTGGTTACACCCAAACATCGGCACCAGCAACCGGTTCTAAATTGGCACTAGTTCTAATTACCCAGCTACTAATTTCAATGGCAGTCGCTGGATTAACCGCAATCTTTGTTGAATATGTTGCTTATCGCCGCTTACGCGCGAAGGGCACCAATCGTTTAGCTACTTTGATTTCTGCTATCGGAATTTCAATTGTTCTGGCAGAAGTAATGCGCTTGCTGACAGATTCTCGCCCAGTGGGTTCACCACGAGTGCTTGAGAAGATTATTTTGGGTGAAGTCTGGGGTGCCAATCTCCGCCTCGATACGATCATTACAATTTTCGCAGCAGCTGGCATTTACTTCTTACTTGAGCGTTTCGTAAAGCTCTCTCGCATGGGTAAGGCAATTCGTGCTGTTTCTATGAACGAAGATGCCGCGAAGTTGATGGGCGTTAACTTAAACCGAGTTATTACAACAACCTTCTTAGTTGGTGGACTAGCAACAGGTGCAGCTGGTTTCTTCTACATAACAGTATTTGAATACACTAAATTTAATATCGGTTTCACCATGGGTATGGCCGCATTCACTGCAGCCGTACTTGGTGGAATCGGCAACATCAGAGGTGCTTTCTACGGTGGTCTATTCCTTGGTTTGCTCGAGGTTTACGCTTCTGCGGTTCTTGGCACGCAATGGAAAGCGGTTACCGTTTTCATCGTGCTTGTGTTGGTACTCCTGTTTAAGCCAAATGGTTTGTTTGGCGAAGCCGTTCAGACAACGAGGGCATAATTATGAAAATACGTAATTACTGGAATCTACGTGACTTCGGCGCCAATATCTGGGAGAACGCTGGCCGCCCGGTACGTGTAGCCATTGTTTTAGCTTCAATCGTTCTAGTCGGGCTTCTGCCATTTATGGGTGGCGGCATCTTGGCTACACCTATCGCTTCTTTTGATGCTGTTCTGGTTTACCCAGTGGGCATGTTCGTACTCATGTCACTTGGCTTAAACATTGTTGTCGGTAAGTCCGGCATGCTCGATCTTGGTTATGTAGCGTTCTTTGCAATTGGCGCTTACACAATGGCAATTTTAGGTACAACAACTTCGCTAAATACTTGGGAAGTTATGCCAATTGGAATCATTCTTGCGATGATCGCGGGCGTTCTACTTGGAATTCCAACACTTCGTCTACGTGGTGACTATTTAGCGATCGTAACTTTAGGTTTCGGCGAAATTGTTCGTTTAGTTCTACTCAATTCGACTTGGTCAAAGGGCCCTAACGGAATCGCAAATGTTCCAATGCCGCCAGATATCGGGCCGTTGAAATTCGAACTAGAAGACCAGAAAGTTTTCTTCTGGGTAGTCCTAGTCATGATCCTTTTAACGATTTGGATGATCCGACGTCTTTCAGTGCGTCGCCCGGGTCGCGCTTGGGAAGCTATTCGCCAAGATGAAGATGCTGCTGAACTTATGGGTGTTCCAACGCTTAAGTACAAGATTTGGTCATTCACACTTGGCGCTGCCGTAGGTGGCGCAGCTGGTGTTCTATATGCATCAAAGAATCTGTACATCGCACCAGAAATGTTTACTCTAAACGTTTCAATTTTGATTCTCGCTTGCGTGGTTTTCGGTGGAATCGGAAACATTTGGGGTGTAGTAGTCGGAGCAACAATCTTGGGTTACCTACCTGATCGAATCCGATTTATCTCCGATGCGCGTCTTTTGGTATTCGGTTTAGTTCTAGTTATCGTGATGAATTTCCGCCCAGATGGCTTATTGCCTCGTAAGAAGCGCGAGAAAGCAATCGTGATGAAAGAGGCGAACGCATAATGGCTAAAGTTGGAAAGACTTTATTAAAGCTCGATAACGTCACCATGAAGTTCGGCGGCGTTACCGCACTAAATGGCGTAAACCTTGAAGTTAAAGAGGGCGAGATTCTCGCGCTTATCGGTCCTAATGGCGCCGGCAAGACAACTGTCTTTAACGTAATCACTGGTGTTTACAAGCAGACCAGCGGAATCGTTGACTTCGATGGCATCTCACTTGGAAATCAAAAGCGCTATCAAGTGACCGCACTCGGCGTCGCTCGCACATTCCAGAACATTCGCCTCTGGGGCGATATGACGGCGCTTGAAAACGTCATCACTGCAACCGATGTTCACAAGAAGAGTGGAGTAGTCGGAGCACTCTTCGGCTTGCCTCGTGCTCGTCGCGAAGAGAGCGAAAACCGCGAACGTGCAATGGAAATTTTGCGCTTCATCGGAATCGATGAGTATTCAGATCGTCTAGCTAAGAACTTGCCTTATGGTGTTCAGCGTCGTCTCGAAATTGCTCGAGCACTAGGCACTTCACCTAAGTTACTTCTTCTTGACGAGCCAGCAGCTGGTTTCAACCCCGCTGAAAAAGTTGAACTCGCAGCAACCATTAAAAAAGTACGCGATGCTGGTTACACAGTTCTACTAATCGAGCACGACATGTCATTGATCATGGGAATCTCTGATCGTGTTGTTGTACTTGATTTCGGAACTAAGATTGCCGACGATATTCCATCTGTTGTGCAAAACGATCCACGTGTTATCGAAGCCTATTTAGGAGTACCAGCAGATGCGTCTTGAAATTAAAGATCTGCACGTTCACTACGGCAAGATTGAAGCGATAAAAGGCGTTTCTGTTGTCGTAAATGAAGGCGAAATCGTAACTTTGATCGGCGCTAACGGTGCTGGTAAGACCACGATGCTTAAGACCATCTCAGGTCTTCGTCCAGTTACCTCTGGCCAAATCATTTTCGATGGCAAAGATATTTCTAAGGTGCCGGCGCATGAGCGCGTTGACCTTGGTATTTCACAAGCCCCTGAAGGCCGCGGAATCTTCCCAGGCATGACAGTTCTGGAAAATCTTGAGATGGGTAAATTCCACCGCAAGAATCGCAAAGCTGAAATGCAAGAAGATCTCGAGAAGGTTTATCACTTATTCCCACGTTTGAAAGAGCGCGTTAGCCAAGCTGGCGGAACTCTTTCTGGTGGCGAGCAGCAAATGCTGGCAATTGGTCGTGCACTAATGACGCGCCCAAAGGTGTTGCTACTTGATGAGCCTTCAATGGGTCTCGCGCCTCAAATGATCGCCAACATTTTCCGCATCATTACTGAAATCAATAAGACGGGCGTAACCATCTTGTTGGTTGAGCAGAACGCACAACAGGCGCTACAACGCGCACACCGTGCTTATATTTTGGAAACTGGAAACATCGTTAAGGAAGCTAAGGCTTCAGATCTACTTAATGATCCAGCCGTACGCGAGGCTTACCTCGGTACTGGCGCTCACTAACCAGTTTTTCGATACTTAGTCGCGCTTAGCTAAAATCAAACAAGTGATTCGCGCAGTGCATGTGCGCTCGCCTGCTTCATTTGTAATTACTATGTCCCAAACGCAGAGAGTTTTGCCTAAAGTAATCGCAGTTGCAACGCCGGTCACAATGCCTTCTGTTGCCGACTTGTGATGAGTTGCATTGATATCGATACCTACAACTTTACGTCCGGGACCGGCATGAATTAGCGATCCAACAGAACCTAAGCTCTCCGCCAAAACCACATTAGCGCCACCATGTAATAACCCCATTGGCTGGCGATTACCTACAACTGGCATTGTGCCCACTAATCGTTGAGGGGATGCCTCAATGATTTCAATACCCATTTTGCTATCGAGTTCGCCGGTACCTCGAGCACGGATAGCTGCTAAATAATCGAAAGATTCGTTCTGCGTCATAGTCGGTGAGTCTAACGCTATCAACCTAAGATGAGCGCATGACAAAGCGCCTTTTGCTTATCGATGGCCACTCAATGGCTTATCGCGCTTTCTTCGCGCTACCAGCTGAGAACTTCACTACCGCAAGCGGCCAGCACACCAATGCAATCTATGGCTTTGCCACCATGCTGATTTCATTGCTTAAAGAAGAAAAGCCCACACATATCGCGGTGGCCTTCGATGTATCTCGTAAGACTTTCCGCACTGAGATTTTTCCAGAATATAAAGCGAACCGCGCAAAAACCCCTGTTGAGTTTCGTTCGCAGATGTCTTATCTACACGAGCTCGTTGAGTCATTCGGAATCACCCAGTTCGAACGCGAAGGTTTTGAAGCCGATGACATCATCGCAACTATTGCTAAGCAGGCCGAAGCCGATGGTTTTGAAGTAGCAATCTGTACGGGCGACCGAGATAGCTTTCAGTTAGTTAACGAGAAAACCACAGTGCTTTACCCTAAGCGTGGAGTTAGCGAAATGGCGCGCATGACTCCAGCTGCCGTTGAAGAGAAGTACATGTTGACGCCTGCGCAGTATCCAGATTTTGCCGCCTTGCGTGGCGACCCCAGCGATAACTTGCCTTCAGTTCCAGGCGTCGGTGAGAAAACCGCCGCCAAGTGGATTATTGAATATGGCTCACTAAAAGAGTTGCTCAATAAGGCTGATCAAGTGCCTGGCAAAGCTGGCGAATCACTCCGCGCCAATGTTGACTCGATTGCAAAGAATCGCGAGTTAACGCAGCTAATTCATGATGTACCGATCGAACTTTCACTAAAAGATTTAGCCTGGCAACCAATCGAAGAGAGCAAGATCGCCCCGTTATTTGCAACTCTAGAATTTCGCACTCTGAAAGATCGCCTGGGGCCACTGCTGAACTCAAAGAGTGCCAAGAAAGTCGAAGAACCACTTGCACTATTTGAGATTGCCCAAGAAGTGACTCCAGCAGCTGCGACTAAGAAGATCACTGTTGCTAAGAGTGAAATAGCTCTGACCGTTGAGATCAAAGATGTCGCCGTAGTTAGTTACTCGGTTGCACTAGCCGGTGGCGAAACCTTCACTGTTAGTGGCGATGAATTTGGGCCATGGTTAGCCGATGCCTCGATTCCAAAAATCATGCATGACGCCAAAGCTATTGCCCGTGCTTATCCAGTAGCGGGTCTAATTTTTGATACCGAGATCGCTGCCTACTTAGTTAATCCAGGCGTTCGTAGTCAAGATATTGCCTCGCTACTTGAGCGATGGGGAAGTGGCTCAACTGAAGTAAACGCAGCTGCTTTATTCACGCTTCGTGATTCACTGCAAAAAGAGCTTGATTCTAGATCGCTGACCAAGTTATTTGTCGAGCTTGAGCTACCTATTGCAAACTTATTGGCCCGCCTGGAAAACTCAGGTATCTGCGTAGATCAAAAAGAGTTAAATAAGTTAAAAGAATTCTTTGAAGGCGAAGTTGCCCGCGAAAGTAAGGCCGCTCATGAGGCCGCTGGTCATGAGTTCAATGTGGCATCTCCCAAGCAACTGCAGGTTGTCTTATTCGATGAATTAAAGCTGCCTAAGACTAAGAAAATTAAGACTGGCTTTACAACAGATGCCGAATCCCTCGAATTGCTCTTTGAAAAGACTAAGCACCCACTTTTGCAATCACTACTTCGAATTCGCGAAACGAATAAGTTAAAGACCACAGTTGAAGGACTTCTAAACGAGATTGCCGAAGACGGCCGCATTCATACTCACTTCCAGCAGACGGTTGCTGCAACTGGCCGACTTTCCTCAACTGGCCCTAACTTGCAGAACATTCCAGTTCGTACTGAAGAAGGTCGCAAGATCCGCGCTGCTTTTGTTGCAGGCAAAGATTATGAGACCTTACTTACTGCTGATTACAGCCAAATTGAAATGCGTATTATGGCGCACCTATCTAACGACGTTGCTCTACTCGCAGCATTCGAAAGTGGCGAAGACCTACACGCAACAGTTGCGGCTGAAGTATTTGGAGTTAAAGCTAAAGATGTAGATGCCGAAATGCGTCGCCAGATCAAAGCGATGTCTTACGGCTTGGCATACGGACTATCTTCATTTGGTTTATCCGCGCAGCTTTCAATTTCACCACCTGAGGCAACTGACTTAATGGATCGATACTTCCAGCGATTCGGTGGCATTCGCGATTATTTAAAGAACGTTGTCGAAGAGGCTCGCAAAGTTGGCTACACCGAAACCGTGATGGGCCGACGTCGCTATCTACCTGACCTGACTCATGACAATCGCATGCGCCGTGAGATCGCAGAGCGCGCAGCCCTCAACTCACCGATCCAAGGGTCAGCTGCCGACATCATTAAACAGGCCATGCTCAATGTTGATGCCGCGATGGCTAAGGCCAAGCTGCAATCTCGCATGCTGCTTCAGGTTCACGATGAATTAATTTTTGAAGTAGCTAAGGGTGAACTCGAGCAATTAACCGAGTTGGTGCGCAAGGAGATGGGCAGGGCTTATCCACTTAAAGCACCACTTGATGTGAATGTGGGTGAGGGTGAGAGTTGGGACGAGGCTGCCCATTGAATAGCCATTCGTGCGCTGAATTCTTCAAAATCTATTAGATGGGGTAACCCATAGGTTAGGGTTTGGACATGAAAAAATTAGCAGTCATCGGAGTTTGTCTTGCACTTGGGATTGCGATCCCATCACCATCCTATGCGGCCGCAAAAGCAGGCGCTAAATGCACAAAGGTTAATCAGACAAGCGGTAGCGGTGCTGCGAAATTAACATGCAAGAAGGTAAATAAGAAATTAGTTTGGGTTAAAACACCTGCTGCTAATCCGATGGGAACTGCGAGCAATCCAGTTCCAATGGGAACTGATTTAACGGTTGGAGATTTCTCTTACCGCCTTGACGGCATCGAATTCGGATTAGACGCTGAAATTTGCGCAAGCAATTCATTTAATGATGGCTGCAAATACGATGATGACTTCGAGGCAATAGTTGACCCTGCGGCAACATTTAATTGGGCAGCTGTTACCGTCACTGCGGTAAACAAGTCCAAAGTGATTGCTAAGCCAGCTGCGACATTTGTTAAGACATTCTCGCTAGTTCTTCCAAGTGGACAACTTTTGGGAAGCGAGATTTTTGCCCTGGGCGAGAATGATTTTAGCCAACTGCAAGTTATTCCTGGTGGCTCGGGCAGTGGCCGAATATTTTTCCAAATTCCTAAAGCAATCACCACATTGAAATCGCTATTGGTTATTCGTGACTCTTCTTCATTTACGAGTACAAAAGATGTGTATTTCAAACTTGAGTGGTAACCCAAAAAATCTAGAGAGCAGATAACTCTCCAACTCCATTATTTGGTAGTTGGAGAGTTATCTTCCATTGCTTTTAAGTCTTCTTCTTCGGTTGGTATTCGATTGGCAGCAATTAAACGTTGCTTGCCGATGATCAAGAAGATGTAGCCGAGTCCGATACATACAGAAGTAATTGAAAGTGTAATTTGGGCACCGATTGTTTCGCAGAGCCAACCACCAATTGCAGCTCCGAGCGACATGATCGTTCCTTCAACAGTCCAGAGCAAACCCATGTAAGAAGTTGCTGACCCTTTAGGGCGAACTGCTTCCATGACTTCCCAATAGAACACTTGAATTGCACCACCCACGAAACCTAAGAATGCGCCTCCGATTACCATCGACCAACCTGGATAGGTGAAGGCCATAGGCAGAGAGACTATGAACCAAATTAGATAAGTCCTTCTAAGTGCGGTCAGAGATGAAGTGCGTCTCGAGAGAGTTCCTGCAATTAAACCACCGGCGATACTGGCGATTCCCATTGCAGCAAATACCCAAGCAGTTCGATTTGGAACTTTTTCAAGGGTGGCAAATGCCGGTACAGCTACATCAAAGATGCCCCAACCAAAACCGATAAAGGAACCCTCGAGCATTAAAAGGCGCAGGGCTGGATTGCGCCAAAGTGATTCTTGCCCTTTATCTTTTACTTCTGGTTTCCAATTGCGGGAAACTTGCGAAAGCATAATTGCGGTACCGCCAATAAACATTAGCGCCGAAGCAACAGCTAAAGCGCTGCCCGGATGAGATGACAGAGCGAGAGTTGTAGCAACTACTGGGCCAATTACGCCAGCTGTATTCATCAATGAAGTATCAATTGCGTATGCAGTTCGAAGTTGCGTGCCAGTGACAACTGATTTCCAGAGTGGGCGAATTGAAAGATTAATTGGGGGAGCGCTAACTCCCATAACTGTGGCCATTACGAGCAAGACTGTTTTCGATTCTGACATGTTTACCACCAGAATCATGGCGGCATAACTTGGTACGAATATTCGAAGCGGCCAACTTTGACCGTACTTATCGATGAGATAACCTCGATAGGCAGCAGTTAATGAGCCACCAATAGAATTCAAACCGATAGCCAAACCAGCAAAGGCAACCGAACCAGTCTCGCGTTGAACTTTAAAGAAGATGCCAAGACCGATCATTCCGTAAGCCAGGCGGGCCGGAAATGAAGCCAACACCAAAGTCCAAGCGTGTGGCAGGGCGAGTACTTCTCTATAACTAGACATTACGTGGGCGATCTTATCTATTTATGCTAACAACTTATGCGTAATTTGCTCATGAAATAGGCGAATTGACCCCATCTACGCCTCACCCGTACCCTTGCCTTTCGGTCAACCGGCCGACTCGAACTACTACTCATCTGTCCCTACGGAGCAACTTGATTACCTCATCAACAAAAGCAGCATCACCAGTAATTGCAGTAAATGACATCGGATCAGCCGCTGATTTCCTAGCCGCTATCGAAGGCACAATTAGAAATTTCAATGACGGCGACTTAGTTACCGGAACTATCGTTCAAGTAGATCGCGACGAAGTACTTGTTGACATCGGATACAAGACTGAAGGC